>JAFNSO010000081.1 GCA_017384945.1 Ruminococcus sp.
ATTCTCAATTCCCTTGACATCCCCTCCTCGTCGTGGTATACTGATTTGCGAATGATTCGCAAATTGAAGGAAGGGTTTTTATGCCTAAATACGCTACAAAGCAGCGCAAAATCCTGATTGACTTTCTCTCCTCTCATCCCGACGAGAGCTTTTCCGCTTCACTGATCGCGGACGCTCTTTCGGACAAAATCAGCAAGAGCGCTGTTTACCGCAACCTCTCGGATATGGAAGCCGAGGGCAGGCTCAGACGCGTCGTATCGGGTCGCGAGGTTCTTTACCAGTACGCGGACTCCGACTCCTGCCGCGAGCACTTGCACCTGAGCTGCAAGAAATGCGGGAGGACATATCATATGGAGCAGAGCATTGCCGAGCTGCTTATAGACAACCTGAATGAAAAGGAAAATTTCTCAATAGACAAGGGCGAGACGGTTCTGTACGGAATCTGCGGCTCCTGCAGGGAGGGTAAAAAATGAAAAGATTATTAGCGCTTATATGCGCCGCCGCGGTCGCGGTATGCGCCTTGTGCTCCTGCTCAAAAGCCGACACAAAATCAAAGCGCCTCAGCGTAGTCGCGACCATCTTCCCGCTTTACGACTGGACGAAAAACATCACCGAGGGCACAGACAGCGTCGACCTTGATCTCCTGCTCGACTCGGGAGCCGATATGCACAGCTTTCAGCCGTCGGCGAGGGATATAGTAAAGATTTCGTCGTGCGACGTGTTCATCTACGTCGGCGGCGAGAGCGAAAAATGGGTCGATGAAGCGCTCAAAAGCAGGACTAACAAGGATATGGTCACGATCAACCTTATGGACGAGCTCAAAGACCTTTTAAAGGAGGAGGAGCTCAGGGAAGGTATGCAGGGCGACTCCGACGGCGAGGAGGACGAGCACATCTGGCTTTCGCTCAAAAACGCGCAAAAGGCTTGCGAAGCGATACGCGACGGGCTCGTTTCAGCCGACGGGCAAAACGAAAAGTCATACAAGGCGAACGCCGACTCATATATTAAAAGGCTGAGCTCACTCGACTCGGACTACCAGAGCGCGGTCAAAAGCTCAAAGACAAAGACTCTGCTCTTTGCGGACAGGTTCCCCTTCCGCTATATGACGGAGGACTACAACCTCAATTACTACGCCGCCTTCGCGGGCTGCTCGGCTGAAAGCGAGGCGAGCTTCAAGACGATCGCCTTTCTCTCGAAAAAGACCGACGAGCTGGGGCTGTCGGCTGTTTTAAAGCTCGAGAGCTCCGACGGCAGGGTCGCCGAGGCGGTCGTGAACAACACAAAAAACAAGAACCAAAAAATCCTCACCCTCGACTCAATGCAGAGCGTCACCGCCGACCAGATCAAGGACGGGCTGAGCTACCTCGGGGTTATGGAAAAAAATCTAAGTGTACTCGGAAAGGCTCTCTGATGGCTTTATTAAAATGTGAAAACCTGACTCTCGGCTACGATGGGGTCGAAATCCTCTCGGGGCTGAGCTTTGAAATCGAAAAAGGCGACTACCTCTGTATAGTCGGCGAAAACGGCTCGGGCAAAACGACGCTTATGAAAACCATCCTCGGGCTCAGAGCGCCGAGGGAAGGCTCCGTCACCTTCGGAGAAGGGCTGAAAAAGACCGACGTGGGCTACCTCCCGCAGCAAAGCGACTTTCAGCGCGACTTCCCCGCCTCGGTTCGCGAAATCGTGCTCTCGGGCTGTCAGAACAGGATGGGACTTCGCCCCTTCTACGGCAAAAAGGAAAAGGCGTTAGCGCTTGAAAACATAGAAAAAATGCGGCTCTCAGACCTCAAAGCCCGCTCCTACAGGGAGCTCTCGGGCGGTCAGCAGCAGAGAGTGCTCCTCGCGAGGGCTCTGTGCGCCGCAAGGGAAATACTCCTCCTCGACGAGCCAGTTGCGGGACTCGACCCGAGGGTCACCGAGGAGATGTACTCCATCATCGACGAGCTCAACAAGCGCGACAAAATGACAATAATTATGATTTCACACGACATAAGGGCAGCCCTGCGCTACTCAAACAAAATCCTTCACATCGGCAGTGAGGTATTCTTCGGCACAACGGAAGAATACCTCGAAAGCAGAGAAATGAACACCTTGGGAGGACACGGAAATGGCTGATTTACTTTCAAAGGTCGGGCTTTACCTGAGCTATCCCTTCGTGCAGTACGCGCTTATCGTCGGGGTATTGATCTCGCTTTGCTCGTCGCTGCTCGGGGTCACGCTCGTGCTAAAGCGGTTCTCCTTCATCGGCGACGGACTCTCCCACGTAGCGTTCGGAGCGATGTCCATAGCGGCTGTGCTAAAGCTCTCAAACGATATGCCGCTGACGCTTTTGATCACGATAATCTGCGCTGTGCTCCTGCTCAGAACGGGTCAGAACACCAAAATCAAGGGCGACGCGTCAATAGCGATGATATCCGTCGGAGCGCTCGCGGTCGGCTATCTTCTTATGAACATCTTTGAGCCGTCTGGCAACATCTCGGGAGACGTGTGCTCCACCCTATTCGGCTCGACCTCGATTCTGACTCTCTCCGAGCTCGATGTATGGCTGTGCGTTATTCTGTCAATCATAGTAGCGGCGGTGTTCATCTTCTTCTACAACAAAATCTTCTCCGTCACCTTTGACGAGAGCTTCGCCGAGGCAACGGGCACCCGAGCCTCGCTGTACAACCTGCTCATTGCCGTCGTTATCGCGGTCATTATCGTGCTCGCGATGAACCTCGTGGGCTCCCTGCTTATTTCGGCTCTCGTGATTTTCCCCGCGCTGTCGGCTATGAGAGTGTTCAAGAGCTTCAAAAGCGTCACCGTCTGCTCAGCCGCGCTGTCCGTCGGCTGCTCGCTTTCGGGAATACTCCTCTCCGTAGCCTTCGAAACACCCGTCGGCTCAACAATCGTCGCGGTAGACATCGCGGTTTTCTTTGTATTTATGCTTCTGGGCAAGCTAAAGAGGTGAATTTATGACTAAATTTTTCGTAAAAAAGCCCTACTTCGTAATCGTATCAATCATTATGGTGCTTGTAATCGGCTTTGTAAGCCTGCAAAATATGCGTACCGATCTGCTCCCGAACCTCGAGCTCCCCTACCTTGCGGTTATCACGACCGAAATCGGAGCCTCGCCCGAAAAGGTTCAGAGCGACATCGTCGAGCCGATGGAGAGCACTCTCGGCACGCTCAGCGGAGTCGAAAAGGTCAGCTCGACCTCAAACAACAACTACGGAATGGTTATGCTCACCTTTTCGGACGACACCGATATGAACTCCGCTCTCGTCAGAGTCTCAAAGACGCTCAACTCTATGACTCTGCCCGAGGGCTGCTCGACCCCGAACATACTCGAAATCAGTATGGATATGGTCGCGACGCTATATGCCGACATAAGCTATGAGGGCAAGAGCATTAAGGAGCTTTCATACTTCGCCGAGAACACCGTCAAGCCCTACCTCGAGCGTCAGAACGGAATCGCGAGCGTCTCGGCAAACGGACTTGTCGAGGACAGCGTCGAAATCAGGCTCAACCAAAAGAAGGTCGACCGCGTAAACGACAAAATCCTCGCCGAAACAAACGATAAGCTTAAAAAGGCAAGAAGCAAGCTTTCTTCCTCAAAATCAAAGCTTTTAAGCGGCAAGAAAAAGCTCATAAGCGGAGAAAAAAAGCTAAAGGCTCAGCAGAACAAAACGCTGACAAAGCTCGGCAAAGCGTCGACTCAGCTCAGCAAGGTTCAGGCTACGAAGGCGGCTCACGAGAGCACGCTTATGAGTCTTTCGGCTCAGAAGGCAGCGCTCGAGGGTGAGCGCGACGCCTACAAAAAGGCAAAGCTCAGCGAGACCTACGACGCTGTGGACAAGAGCCTTGCGGCTATGAACCAAAACCTGTCGCCCATCGCCTCGACTCAGGGTATCACCGTTCCGTCCTCGATCGAGGAGGCGGTCAACAACCCCGACGAGCTCAAAAAATTCATCGAGTGGATGAAAAAAGCGGGCTACTCCGAGCAGGTCAAGAGCCTTTCGCCCGACGGTCTCAAAAAGCTTTACACCGCCGTAAAAATAAGGCTTCCTCAAATCGACTCGCAGCTTTCGTCACTTGAACTAAAGCTGAAAATACAGAAGGGTATCGTCGAGAAGTTCTCGCAAAAGACGAAGAAGCTCGACTCCCAAATCGCAAAGCTAAACTCTGCGGGACTGACAGCCGCCGCGGGCTTCGGCTCGGGAAAGGCTGAGCTCGGCTCCGCCAAAAGCGAGCTCGAACGCGCCGAAAAGGAGCTCGACTCCGCGCGTGACAAGCTCGACGAGTCGTTCAAGTCGGTCAGAGAGAACGCGAATATCGACGCGCTTCTGACCCTCGACACGCTCTCAAAGCTCATTTCGGCTCAGAGCTTTTCAATGCCTGCGGGCTACGTCAAGGACAAAAGCGGTCATCAGTGGCTCGTCGAAATCAACGAGAGCCTGAAAAGCCCCAAGCAGCTCAAAAGCCTCGTCCTCACCAAAATCAAAGGCGTTGGCAAAATAAGGCTCAAGGACGTTGCGAACATCGTGACCGTAGACAACCTCGGCGAAGCGTACAGCAAGGTAAACGGCAAGGACAACGTAATGCTCTCCATCTTCAAGGCGAGCACCGCCAACACAAGCGAGGTCTCAAAGACGATGGAAAAGGCGTTCTCAGACCTCGAAAAGAAGTACGACGGTCTCGAGTTCACCAAGATGGTCGACCAGGGGGACTACATCGCGCTCATTATCAACAGCGTGCTGAGCAGTATCCTGCTCGGCGCCGCGCTCGCGATACTCGTGCTCGCCCTCTTCCTCAAGTCCGTGAAGCCGACCCTTGTGGTCGCGTTCAGTATTCCGTTCAGCGTGCTGTTCGCCCTGATTATAATGTACTTCACGGGAATCAACCTGAACGTGATGTCGCTCGCGGGACTGTGCATAAGTATAGGTATGCTCGTGGACAACTCCGTCGTCGTTATGGAAAACATCTTCCGTATGCGTCAGAAGGGTCTCCCCGCTCCGAGAGCCGCCGTTCAGGGCACCAAGCAGGTCGCGGGTCCCATTATCGCCTCGACCGTCACAACCATCTGCGTGTTCCTGCCTATGGTCTACACAACGGGAATGGTCGCGCAGCTTCTCATTCCGTTCGCGTTCACGATTTCCTACGCGCTTACTGCGTCTCTCGTCGTAGCGCTGACTGTAGTGCCGACGCTCGGCTCGCTTTTGCTGAAAAAAACAAAGCCGCGTAAGCAGAACTGGTTTGATAAGCTAAAGAACGTTTACGCAAAAATCCTCGCCTTTTTCCTGCGCTTCAAGGTCATTCCGCTCGTCGCCGCGACAGCTCTCCTCGTTATCTGCGTTATGCAGACCTTCTCAACGGGCGTGGTTATGATAGACGACAACGACGGCAATCAGCTCGAGCTGACGATGACGCTCGACAAGGATATTTCCCAGAAAAAAGCCTACAAAACAGCCGACGAGGTAATCGACAAAATAATGTCGGTCAAGGGCGTGGATAAAATCGCGGGTCTCGACGGCAACACGGGTCTTATGGCAAGCGTCGTGGGCTCGGGAGCCGTCAACAACTACACGCAGTTCAGCTTCATCGTTCTGACCGACGAGAACGTGACCACGATCGACGAGTACCGCGAAATCCGCAGGCAAATCGAGAAGAACACGAAGGACATCGAGTGCGAAAGCCTTGAAATCAGCTCCTCGGGAATGAGCTCGATGTCGAGTATGCTAAGCTCGGGGGTCAGCGTCAACATCTACGGCGACGACAAGGAAAAGCTGATCAAGACGAGCGAGGATGTAATGAAGCTGATGAACAGCGTCGACGGACTGAGCGAGGCTGACAACGGCATAGCCGAGTCCGACCGAGCCCTCAGACTGTGGATAAACCGCAACAAGGCAGCCGAGTACGGGCTGACTGTGGCTCAGATTTTCGCTCAGATAGCCGAAAAGGCGACCGTAGAGAAGAACGCCCTCACAATCAAAAAGGCTGACAGAGACATAAATGTGGACATCGTAGATAAGCGCAACAGGCTGACCTACGAGAACCTTCTGAATATGAAAATAACCGCGACCTCCAAGAACTCCGAGGGTCAGGACGTCAAAAAGGAATACAGGCTCAAGAAGTTTGCCAAGGCTTACGACGGCTACACAATGGACACAATAAAGCGTGAGAACCAGCGAACCTACCTTGCGGTAACAGCAAAGCCCGCCGAGGACAAAAACGCCGCCCTGCTCGGCAGAGAGGTTCAGAAAAAGCTCGACAAATACAAGGCTCCCTCGGGCTGCGAGTGTGAGCTTGCGGGCTCCTCGGTTCAGACAAACGATATGCTCAAGCAGATGGCTCAGGCAATCGCGCTCGGCTTCCTGCTGATTTACCTCGTAATGGTCGCCCAGTTCCAGAGCTTCCTCTCCCCCTTCATCGTAATCTTCACGGTCCCGCTCGCCTTCACGGGCGGAATGATAGGACTCGGGCTGTTCAAAATGACGATCTCGTCAATGTCGCTTATGGGCTTTATGATTCTTATGGGAACGGTAGTAAACAACGGAATCGTATTCGTAGACTACGCGAACAAGCTGAGAATCCGAGGCGTAGAAAAGCGAAGAGCGCTGATTGAAACGGGCAAAACAAGAATGAGACCGATTCTTATGACAGCGCTGACGACCATCCTCTCAATGAGCGTAATGGTATTCTCTCAGGACGCGGGCAACGCAATGCAGAGAAGTATGGCTGTGGTCGTAAGCGTAGGACTTCTGTACTCGACGCTGATGACGCTCTTCATAATCCCCGTAATGTACGACATCTTCTACCGCAAGCAGCCCAAGGAAATCGACGTAGGCGACGACCTCGACGACGAAGCCGAAGAAGCCGAAGAATATTTCAGAGAACTGGAAACGAAGAAAATGAATAATGAATATTGAATAATTAAAAGTTTTTTCGGGCAGAAGGGTTCATATAAAGATGAACGTCTCTGCCCGATTATTCATTATTCATTATTAAATATTCATTTAATCATAACGTCCAGAAGCATCATCGCGGCGAAGCCTGCTACTATGCCCATCGTGGCAAAGTAGGGGCTTGTTTTTTTGTTTTGCTGACACTCGGGAATCAGCTCGTGAACCGCAACGAGTATCATCGCGCCCGCGGCAAAGGACAGCGCGTAGGGCAAAAGAGACTCGATGTACACGACCGCGAGCGCTCCGACCACTCCCGCTATCGGCTCGACCAAGCCCGAAGCCTGACCGACAAAAAAGCTCTTTCTCCGCGAAAAGCCCTCTCTTCTCAGCGGAAGCGACACCGCCGCGCCCTCGGGAAAGTTTTGCAGTCCGATCCCGACGGCTATCGTGATCGCTCCCATAAGGTTCTCGGGTGAGAACTCCCTGTTTTGAAGCGCTCCGAACGCCACTCCCACAGCCAGTCCCTCGGGGATGTTGTGAAGCGTGATTGAGAGCACGAGCATTATGATCCTGCTGAGCCTTTCGCCGTCCTTCTTGTCGGCTTTTTTGCGGGACAGAGTAACGACCTTGTCGCTTATCCACATAAACACCGCCCCCGCGAGAAACCCCGTAGTCGCGACGAACCACGCGGGCAGAGTCTGAGAAGCCTCGGCTCGCTCAATCGCGGGCTGCAAAAGCGACCAGAAGCTCGCGGCTATCATAACGCCCGAGGCAAACCCGAGCATAAGGTTCAGAAGCTTAGGGCTCGGCGACTTGAAAAACACAACGGTAGCCGCTCCGAGCGCCGTAACAAACCAAGTCCCGAGAGTAGCCGTAAGCGCAAGTAAAACTGTATTATCCATATCTTCCTCCTGTACTCATAATACTGAGCAAAAGGAAAAAGGTGAGTTCAAATTTCAATTGAGAATTGAGAATTGAGAATTGAGAATTTTGGTCGGGCAGAGAAGTTCATTTTTTGATGAACCTATCTTCCCGACATTCACTGTTAATCGTTAATTGTTAATCGTTAATTAAAAAAGGATCCCGCAGAGCTTTTTCTGCAAGTCCGTCGCGTCCGAGACCGTGACCTTTTTGTCGCCGTTTACGTCCGCGGCTCTGAGCTCCTCGCTGTTGAGGTCTGTAAGCCCCGCTATGTGCTTTTGGATTCTTGTCGCGTCTCTTATGTTAACCCTGCCGTCGCGGTTAACGTCGAGCGCCGTTACCGAGCGGACGACCATCCCGAAGATGTCGAGCGAGGGCAGAGCCCTTCCCTGAGCGTCGAAGAACGCCTGATTGTCCACAGCGCTCCCGCCGCAGAACCTGCCCGCGTCAGCGTCGTAGCCGCCCGAATAGCTCGTCGCCCAGCCGCTTCCTAAGCTCTCCCACAGGGCTTTGTTTCGGCTTAAATCATCGCCGACGCTTATCCACGCGCCCTCCCAGTAGAACATGCCGAGTCCCTTTTTATTATCGACCTCGTTGACCGCGTTCATAACCGCGCCGACCGCGTCCGCCTGTCCCTGAACCGTAAAAACCCACGGCATATCGGCGTCGTTTGAGCCCTTTGAGACCGTGTTGGGGTGACCGTCGGTGTCCTCAAGCGTGTTAGCGTAAGAGGTCTCGGCGACCAAAGCGTACTTGTCGTACTTCACGGCGGCGTAATTCAGAACCGCCGTAAGGTTCTCGAGACTGCCGTGCCAATAAGGATAGTAAGAGACCGCGAACACATCGTAGTCGACCTTGTACCTGTCGAGCGTGTCGGCAAGCCATTTTACGGTCTCAGTCCTTTGCGGGTCGGTAAAATGGACTGAGACGAGGACGCTCTTGTCGAACCGTCTGACAGCCGACACTCCCGCGTTCATCAAACTTGAAATGCTCTCCCAATCGCTTTCGCCGCATAAGGCGTTGTTTGTCTCGTTTCCGATTTGAACCATACAAATATCGGCTCCCGAGGATTTTATTTCTTTCAACGAATTATATGTAAAATCAGAAAGCCTCTGACTCTTCTCCTCAAGGCTCAGCCCCTCCCAAGCCTTGGGCGGCTTTTGCTTCGCAGGGTCAGCCCAGAAGTCCGAGTAGTGGAAGTCCACGAACAGTCTCATACCGCACGCGGCGGCTCTCCTGCCGATTTCGCACGCGGTCGAAACATCGCAGTTACCGCCTCCGTAGCCGTTTTTGTTGCCGTCAAACGGGTCGTTCCAAACTCTCACGCGGATACAGTTCACGCCGCGGTCGGAGAGGATTTTGAAAACGTCCTCTTCCCCGCCGTCCGAGAACCGAACGCCCGAGCGCTCGAGCGAAACGACGGAGGATATGTCCATTCCCCTTAAAAAATCGGGATTGTTAAACTTGATTTCATCGCTCATTATCCCCTCCGCGAAGGTCAAAGGCGAGGTCATAAACGCAACGATAATAACGGCAAAAACCACGAAAAGCCTTTTCATATTCCCGCCTCCTTCAAAACTAATATACCACGCAAGAAAGCGATTGGCAAGAAAGATTTTTAAAATCAGCCTTCGCCCTTCCCCGCGACGCCGAACGCGTTTTTATACAAAATTTTCTATATATAAAATCAAAAAAACTTCACACAATACTAAGGCAACGACAAAGTTGCTTAATTTATAAATTACGAAAATCAAAAAAGGAGATATTACTATGTCAAAGAACAACATCGTAGTCCCCGAGGCAAAGGAAGCCCTCGAGCGCTTTAAGATGGAAGCAGCAAACGAGGTAGGCGTTAACCTTAAGCAGGGCTACAACGGCGACCTCACATCCCGCCAGGCAGGCTCCGTCGGCGGTCAGATGGTTAACGTAATATGTCCCGTACGACATACGGAATATACGCGCGCAAAATGGCAGAACAAAGAGCAACTTGAGAAAATTGTCTATACATATGCGCTAGCGGTTTAAATAAATAACACAAGCACAAGGCACAAGAGCATTTACCACTCTTGCGCCTTGTATTTCATTAAAAATTAATTTTAATAACTTCAGTTTTTTAAAATAGTCGATAGATTGCTAAACAGCTAATTCACTTTACGCCGCGGCGTTGGAGTTTACGAGCTCGATTGTTTTTTTGATTCTGAGCCAGAGGGAAATGTCAGTGAAGATTTCCACCACGCTTCCCCTATCGGTGAACGGCGGTTCCTGCAAAATCGACAGGTCTTTCATTACGCCGTTATGAACAATATACTCAACAATCTGGTTAACGAAGTAGATTTGCCTGCTGTCAAGGTTCGCGTCGTTGAGGTATTCTGAAAAGGCTTCCTTCGCGGCGTTCATATCCATTCCGACAATCTCACGCACAAATTCGCCGAGAGGTTTGTCGCCGCACTCGTTCTCGTAGTCGGATTTCGAGCCAAGCAGAGTCCAGAGAACGTTTTCAAGCTCTTCTATGTCCGCTTTATTAAGCGGCACATTCGTCCTCAGCTTCGCGACCGCACCCGAATCAATATGCTGGCGCAGATAGAACTCCACCTTTTGCTTGTAATTCGCGAGGTCGTCGTTTTCTAAGTCGGATTCGTTCCAGTCGAGCGACATAATCTCGTCGGTAAAGTTTGTATCGTAATCTTTACCATCTCTCGGAATATACTTCATCAGGTCACGGAGCTTTTCACGGATAGTTTCAAACTCATTTATACCCGCGCAGTCAACGTAATCCGTGTGGATAATCGCGTCAATCAGCTCGGACTGAGCGTCAATCTCAGGGATATTCGCAACCGAAGCGATACCCCTGACTTTTCTCAATAAGTCAGACTTCCTTTTGCCGTATTTCTTGCCGACAAGGTACGCCAGCTCGATGCCGTACATCAGCGCATCAAATCTTACCGCGGAAGCCTCGTCCTCATCAGGAATAATCAGCGGAGCAAGCTCCTCTTTTATATCATAAATATCCTGATTCGTCAGAGTTACATAGCTTTCGGGCTCGGAGAATTTCTCGACAAACTTTAAATGTTGGCGAACAGCAAAGTTCTCTTTGTTAAGCTCG
>JAFNSO010000082.1 GCA_017384945.1 Ruminococcus sp.
CGAATTTTGTTTTGCAAACAAAATTCGCCGCACACTTTTGCTGTTTTGTCAAGCCTTTTATTAAAAATTTCTTAAAATTGTTTCAAAAAAAACAAGGCACCCACTTTCGTGAGTGTCTTGTTTCTTAACTAAATGATATTGTGTCGCGGCAGCCTCGTTTTTCTTTATTCAAACACAAACTCATTGTCCTTGAAGTCGCAGACAACGCTCGTGCCCTTTTTGACCGTTCCGTCGAGGATTTTTTCGGAGATATTGTCCTCGATTTTGCTTGTGATAGCTCTTCTCAGCGGTCTGGCTCCGTAGGTTTCGTCGAAGCCCGCGTCGGCTATCGCGCCTATTGCTTCGTCGGTGAAGCTTATGTCGATGTCGAGCGTCTTGATTCGCTTTTTGAGATTTTCAAGCATCTTTGAGGCGATTTCCTTGATTTCATCCTCGGTGAGCTTGTTGAACACGATTATGTCGTCGATTCTGTTGAGGAACTCGGGACGGAAGGTGTTTTTGAGCTCGCCCATTACGATTTCACGGATGTCCTCCTTCTTCTCCTCGGTCGTCTCACCCTTGAAGCCGAGGGAGTTGCGGCGGTCGGTGATAAGACGCGCGCCGACGTTGGAGGTCATAATGATAATCGTATTCTTGAAGTCGACCGTTCTGCCCTGCGAATCGGTGAGGCGGCCGTCGTCGAGAATCTGGAGCAGGGTGTTGAAAACGTCGGGGTGAGCCTTTTCGATTTCGTCAAAGAGGATTACCGAATACGGCTTTCTTCTGACCTGCTCGGTGAAGTGACTGCCCTCGTCAAAGCCGACGTAGCCCGGAGGCGAACCGATAAGCTTTGAGACAGTGTGCTTCTCCATAAACTCGGACATATCGAGTCTTATCATAGCGTTTTCGTCGCCGAACATAGCCTCTGCAAGCGCCTTGCACAGCTCGGTCTTGCCGACTCCCGTGGGACCGAGGAAGATAAACGAGCCGACGGGACGATTCGGGTCCTTTAGTCCGACTCTTCCCCTTCTGATTGCCTTGGCTACGGCTGAAACGGCCTCGTCCTGACCGACAACACGGTCGTGAAGAATCTGCTCCATTCTGAGGAGTCTTTCGCTCTCCTCCTCGGTTAACTGAACAACGGGGATTCCCGTCCACTGCGAAACGATCTGAGCGATGTTCTCGGGGGTTACCTCGCCCGAGGCTGAGCTGCGGCTTTCCTGCCACTTCTGCTTTTCGCTGTCGAGCTCGTCCTGAACGGTCTTTTGCTCGTCACGGAGCTTCGCGGCGCGCTCGAACTCCTGCTCGTTGACGGCGCTCGCCTTTTCGGCTTCAAGCTTTTTGAGCTTTTCCTCGAGCTGTTTCAGGCTGTCGGGAGCCGTCAGACTTTGAAGTCTTACCCTCGAGGCGGCCTCGTCTATGAGGTCGATCGCCTTGTCGGGGAGGAAACGGTCGGCGATGTATCTTGAAGAAAGATTTACAGCCGCCTTAATCGCCTCGTCGGAGATTTTGACCTTGTGGTGAGCCTCGTAGCGGTCGCGCAGACCCTCGAGAATCTGCACAGCCTCGTCCTCGCTCGGCTCGCCGATGTTTACGGGCTGGAAGCGTCTCTCAAGCGCGGCGTCCTTTTCGATGTACTTGCGGTACTCGCTGATTGTGGTCGCGCCGATTACCTGAAAATCGCCCCTCGCGAGCGACGGCTTTAAGATATTTGCCGCGTCGGCGCTGCCCTCAGCGGCGCCCGCTCCGACGATCGTGTGGAGCTCGTCGATAAAGAGGATAACGTTTTTTGACTTTTTGACCTCGTCGATCGCGTTCTTGATTCTTTCCTCAAAATCTCCCCTGTACTTTGAGCCCGCGACCATTCCCGTGAGGTCGAGGGTGACGATCCTCTTGTCGCTTAGAACCTCGGGCACCTGACCCTCAACGATTTTGAGAGCCAAGCCCTCGGCGACGGCAGTTTTGCCGACTCCGGGCTCGCCGATCAGAACAGGGTTGTTCTTTGTGCGGCGTGAAAGAATCTGGATCACACGCTCGATTTCCTCTTCCCTGCCGATCACGGGGTCGATCTCTCCCTTTTTGGCGGCTTCGGTCAGGTCGCGTCCGAATTTATCGAGATTCTTTGTATTGCTGTTGGGGTTGGCGGGCTTCTGCTCGCCGTCGATTTCCTCGGAAATATCGAGCAGGGAGTCCACGTTGATTCCGAGCTCGTTTAGGAAATTGAAGGCGTAGCTGTCGGTCTCCTGCAGGATACTCAAAAGCAGGTGCTCGGTGCCGACGTAATTCTTCTGAAGCTGAGAGGCTATCATAACGGCGTTCTGCATTACACGCTTTGAACGCGGGGTCAGGTCATTCGGGGTAAGCTTGACGGGCATCGCCTCGCCCGAGGTCTCGCGGATCTTGCTTTCAAGCGAGTCGGAGTCGAGTCCCGCCTTTGTGAGAGCTGTCGCGGCTACTCCGCTGCCCTCCCTGACTAAGCCGAGAAGAAGATGCTCCGTACCGATGTAGGTGTGACCCATCTCCGCCGCGGACTGGATAGCGAGGTTGAGAGCCTTGTTGGCCTTCTGTGTAAAACCCTTGAATTCATACATAACACATACCTCCTGTTTACAATTCTATATTCTGATTTATCGAAATTTCTTAACCTTATTCTTACAGCGCCTTAACCAAATATGGCTGTCGGGGCTCCCGACAAATCATAATTTATCGGGATTTCTGACCCGCCGTTTATGAACCTTACCTTCACAGCACACTTCATAATAGGCGGCTAAGGCTGTCGGGGCTCCCGACCAAAGGCGGCTAGGGCTGTCGGGGCTCCCGACCCAAGACAGTTCTTATGTGCTCGGCGCGGATGATGTCGCGCTGCTGCGGCGTGAGGTTCTCCTGTTTGTTTACAATCATTGTCGCGGGCTGGATATCTGAAATCAGCCTGTCGATCGTATTTACATAGATCCCGCCGAGCTCACCCGTGATTACTCCGAAGCGGACGTTTGAGAGCAGGCTCATAGCCTCGTCGCGTGAGATAAGCTTAGCGCTCTTTAGTATTCCAAGACTGCGGGAGATTTTGTCCTGAGTCTCGATGCTTTCAATCATCCTTTTCTGGGCGTTTTGCTCCTGATTGACAAGCTGAGTCGTAATATTCCTGAGATTTTCAATCGCGGATTTTTCCGAGATACCGAGCGTCACCTGATTAGAGAGCTGATACATAGCGCCCTCGGGCTCTGTTCCCTCGCCGTATGTTCCTCTGATTGTGAGGCCGAGCTTTTGCAGGTTGCCCGCGATTCTCGAGACCGCCTTGCCGCTCTGCAAGGCGGGCAGGTGCAGCATAACCGAAGCTCTCATACCCGTTCCGAGGTTGGTCGGACACTGGGTAAGGTAGCCGAGCTTTGAGTCAAAGGCGAAATCGAGGTTTTCATCGAGCAGTGTGTCGAGTCTGTCGGCAAGCTCAAAGGCTTTTTCAAGCTCAAAGCCCTTTTTGAGAACCTGCAAACGGATATGGTCCTCCTCGTTGAGCATAATGCTGATTTCCCTGTCCTTGGAGAGCACGATCGCTCTGCCCGCGGAGTCGCTTATAAACTCGGGGCTCGCGAGGTGCGTTTCGACAAGTGAGATCCGCTGAGCCTCAGTCAGGTCCTTTACGTAGAGAACGTCAAAGTCGTTCGCGAGAGGAGAATTTGAGTTCTTTATTGCGTCAATAACTGTTTTAACGACCTCGTTCTTGCCTGCCGTGTTCAGCTTGCAGGGGAACGGATATTTTTTAAGATTACGCGCGAGACGGATTCTCGTAAGCATTACAACGTCGCTCATTATTCTCCCTCCATTTCCTTGATTTTGTCGCGGAGCTCGGCGGCTTGCTCAAACTCCTGATTCTCTATCGCCTCGGCGAGCTTATCCTTTAATACCTCAAGCTCGGACTTAGGCTTTTCTTCCTTTTTCTCTTCTTTTTCAAATACCCTCGCCTTAGAGCTCGGGCTGTTCTTGCCGCAGTGGGTCGTGTTGCCGTGGATTCTGCGGATCGTCGGCATTATTCTGTCCTCAAAGACCTTGTAGCAATCGGCGCAGCCCATCATTCCGGTGCGGGTTATATCGTTATAGGTCGAGCCGCAGGTCTCGCAGCGTGTAGCCTGAGTTCTCGCGGGAAGAGCGTTCTCGAAAAAGCTACCGAACAGTGAATTGAAATCATCCGCGAACGAATTTGAGAAGCCCTCAAACACGTTTGAGTAGCCCATTTCCTTCGCGCACTCTGAGCAAAGGTGATACTCCTCGAACTGACCGTTGATTACTCTCTTGATGTGAGTATCGGCGTTATTTTTTTGACATTTCTGACATTTCATTATTAACTCCTCCTTTATTCGGATAGTGTAATAAGCATATTCTTAAAAATCCTCGCTCTGAAAACATCGCGGAAATCCTGCGGAACGTCCGTAAAGATTCTTTCGGACATCGCCGCCGCGAGAAGCCGAGCCGTAGTTAAGTCTATTATTGACTGACTGTACATATTCTTAATCATTACCTCGGCGGTGGCTTTGTCGAGCCTTTCGCCGATTGAGTTGACTATGTGCATAACCGCGGTGGACTTGTCCATTTTGACCCTTGTGATCCGGATGTAGCCTCCGCCTCCCCGTCGGCTCTCAACGATGTAGCCCTGCTCGGGCGTAAAACGTGAGGTTATAACGTAGTTAATCTGACTCGGGACACATCCGAGGTCGCTGGCGAGCTCGTTGCGTCGGATTTCGGCGTTGCCGTCCTGTTCCTCCAGCATCGCGAGTATGTGCTGGGCTACTAAATCGCTCATACGCATTTTTTAATCATCTCCCGTGGTCGTTTGACTTTCTTTGACCTTTGATGATTTGATTATAGAGCGAAAGTCAGAGAAAGTCAAAGTCAGAAAAGGTCAAAATATTAAAATAGTACGGCATATCCTCGTTTTTTCTCACTTTATCACACTTTATCTCACTATTTTAACTTTTCTGCTCTTCCCTATTGACACCTGTGCGCAGGCGTGATATACTATGTATAACATATGAACAATTATTCATATGTTCAATTAATGAGGTGATACCATGAACAATATGCCCAAGCTCGAGATTCTGTTTGAGCTTGCCGATGTATTTAAGGTTTTCGGCGACTCAACAAGACTGAGGATTTTATACACACTGTTTGACGACGAGCGCTCGGTGGGCGAAATCGCCGAGACCCTGTCAATGGAACAGAGCACGATCTCACACCAGCTTAGAGTTCTCAGGACAAACAAGCTCGTAAAGCTGAGACGGGACGGCAAGCAGATTTACTACAGTCTCGACGACGACCACGTAAAGAAAATCATTGAAATGGGTCTTGACCACGTTTTGGAGTAAGCTATGAAATATAAACTGATTATGAACGGGCTCGACTGCGCGAACTGCGCGGCGAAGGTCGAGCGCGCGATAGCCCAAAGTGAAGGCTTCGGGGAAGTCAGCCTCGTTTTCGCGACAAAATCGCTCTACTTTGAGCACAACGAGGACGAAAATATTATTAAAAAGGTTCAGAAAATAACCGACACGATCGAGGACGGCGTAGTCGTAAGCGACAGCGAGCACAGTCACAAGCATTGTCACCACAACCACTGCGACTGCCACGACCACCACGAACACCATCACGAGCACAGCCACGGACATAGCCACGAGCACGAGCACAACCACGAGCACAGCAAAAGCTCCAAGCTCGAAACACTCCTTCTTATAATCGCGGTCGCGCTCGGCGGCGCGGCTTTGGCGCTTGACCTGCTGCGCGTAAACGAGATAGCCGTCGCCGTTCTGAGCGCCGCTGCGATCATTCTCTCGGGCTACGAGGTGTTCGTTTCCGGAGTAAAGGCGGCGATCAAGCTCAGACTCGACGAAACAACGCTGATGGCAGTCGCGGTCATAGCCGCGTTCTGTCTCGGTCAGTTTGTAGAGGGCGCGATGGTCACCCTTCTGTTCGGAATCGGCGAGCTGCTCGAGGACAAGGCTGTCGCGAACTCACGAAAGAGCATTGAAAAGCTCGCGAACATCCGACCCGACACCGC
>JAFNSO010000083.1 GCA_017384945.1 Ruminococcus sp.
CGAATTTTGTTTTGCAAACAAAATTCGCCGCACACTTTTGCTGTTTTGTCAAGCCTTTTATTAAAAATTTCTTAAAATTGTTTCAAAAAAAACAAGGCACCCACTTTCGTGAGTGTCTTGTTTCTTAACTAAATGATATTGCGTTCGCAGGAACGGGTTTTATTTTTTGTTCAGTTATAGACTCAGCCTATAACCAAGTATAAATTAAGAGTATTGGACAAAACCTATCGGTTTAGTATATAATAGTGTCAGCAAACAAAGGAAGCGTTAGTGTTGCAGGACAACGAGCGATAACTAAATTTCCGCTTCACGCCTTATCCGCCCACGGTAAGGTCGTTGAATACTTTGAATATCAATTTGTGGGCGGAAAGGCTACGGCGATTATTAAATGACTATGAATTTCACGGCGCTTACACGCGCAAATTACCGAATCGAGCGAATGTAAAGCTCACGGACATAACGGTTAAAAAATCATTATTAATTTCAGAAAGAGGTATTTACTATGTCAGAATACAAATTTGAAACAAAACAACTTCACATCGGACAGGAACAGCCCGATCCCGCAAGCGACGCCAGAGCGGTGCCGATTTACGCGACAACATCATACGTATTCCACAACAGTCAGCACGCAGCCGACCGTTTCGGACTGGCTGACGCTGGCAACATCTACGGCAGACTCACAAACTCAACTCAGGGCGTTTTTGAAGAAAGAATCGCGGCTCTCGAGGGCGGCGTAGCGGGCTTGGCTCTCGCGTCAGGCGCGGCGGCTATCACCTACACAATTCAGGCGCTCGCGACTCAGGGAGAGCACATTGTCGCTCAGAAAACGATCTACGGCGGCTCGGCTAACCTTCTCGCCCACACCCTTCCGCTCTACGGAATCGACACAACCTTTGTTGACATTCACAATCTCGACGAGGTCAAGGCGGCAATCAAGCCGAACACAAAGGCAATATATATTGAAACGCTCGGCAACCCCAACAGCGACATTCCCGACATCGACGCTCTCGCCGAGATCGCTCATTCAAACGGACTTCCGCTCGTAATCGACAACACCTTCGGCACACCGTATCTTATCAGACCGATCGAACACGGTGCTGACATCGTTGTCCACTCCGCTACAAAGTTCATCGGCGGTCACGGCACCACCCTCGGCGGCGTTATCGTTGACGGCGGAACCTTCGACTGGGCAGCGTCGGGCAGATACCCGTGGATTTCCGAGCCGAACCCGAGCTACCACGGCGTAAAATTCACCGAGGCAGCGGGCAAGGCGGCGTTCGCGACCTACATCCGCGCTATCCTGCTCCGAGACACAGGCTCGTGCATCTCCCCCTTCGCGGCGTTCTTGCTCCTGCAGGGCACCGAAACCCTCTCGCTCAGACTCGAGCGCCACGCCGAGAACACCGAAAAGGTCATCAAGTATTTAACAAAGCATCCGCTCGTTGAGAAGGTCTATCACCCCTCGCTCAAGCACCACCCCGACCACAAGCTGTACAAAAAGTACTTCCCGAACGGCGGCGGTTCAATCTTCACCTTCGACATCAAGGGCGGTCAGGAGGAAGCCTTCCGCTTTATCGACGGACTGAAAATCTTCTCTCTGCTCGCGAACGTCGCGGATGTAAAGTCGCTTGTCATCCATCCCGCGACGACAACTCACTCTCAGCTTACCGCCGAGGAGCTTGATGCCGCGGGAATCCACCCGAACACCATCCGCCTTTCCATCGGCACCGAGCACATCGACGATATCCTCGCCGATTTGGAAAACGGCTTCGCCGCTGTATCAAAATAACTCCGAACACAAAACAAAGCCTGCCGAGTTTTTGGCAGGCTTTTTCAATGTCTGTTTACAGGCGCTTTTTCATTTTATTTCAAGCTTATTCATAAGCTTGTTCATAAACTCCGCGTCCTGCTCGTTGAGGTTCACGGCGCGGTCTGAAAAGCCCTCTTTAAGGTTCAGATCCCGGGCAATAATGATTCTGGTGAACCAGTATTGAACCCACGAGAACGGCAGCAAGACGGGCGCTTTTTCGAGGTAATGATAGCGTGTACGCATATTTTTGTACGGGATAAACACCTGCTTGAGCCAGAAGTTGTTTCCTGTTTTCTGTCCCGACTGGTAGAAATTGACCTTTCTGTCGCCGAAGGTCGAGCAATACATAATAAACTCGCCGAGCTCGTTTATAACGGTCTGCTCGTTTGAAAACCAGTTCAAAGCAAGCTCACGGCAGCCTTTCTCAAAGGTCGAAAGTCCCATTTTGCTCAGCTCGGACTCGATATAACCGAAATCCAAATCGGGGTATTTTTTTATAAAGACGTAGATATCCATTATCATCCTGATACCGATACCGCCGCCCGAAAAATGCTTGCCGCTGTGGTAAAGCATATAAGCGTAAAAATCCTCGGGCTTCATCTCGTATGAGCATTTATAGCCGTCTCTGAGGGTCACTCTGTCCCAGATATCGTCGTAATATCCCTCGTAATTCTCGCTTAAATCGGAGTGGATCTCAAAGTACATCAGGTCTTTTTTGAAGTGGATTTCCTTGCTTTTGATTACATTCGCGTCCTCAAAGCCTCGAGCTTCAAAGATTTTTTTGATTTTTTTGAAATTCTTCCTGTCAACGAGAATGTCGATGTCTCCCATAGTTCTGAAATCGGACTGAGGGTAAAGACGTTTCATAAAATAGCCCTTTAGCGGGACGTTTCTTATCCCCTGACTATCAAACTCCCTTAGAATCTGCTCGACGTCGTGAAGCTGAGACGTTTCCTTTAATATCTCATAATTGAGACTGTTCAGGATGTAGTCGTACAGCTTCTTCGTCGGCTTTGGGCTCACCTTATCCATACAATAGCCGATCAGATTGAGCACTGAATTGCGCTCGGCGGTTTTCTGAATAAAGCCCCAGTCAATATCCTCGGGCAGTACGGGCGGTTCGGTCTTGTTGATAACCGACGCCAGCAAATCAATATATGTTATGAACTTTTCTTTTTGCTTATCAGTAAGAGAAATGCTCATTTTATTACCTCGGTGTTATTCTTATATGTTGCAACTGTTTTATTATAGCATAACACAAAATATTTATCAACAAAATTGCCATAGGGGGGTATATTATACAACCGAAAAGTTCAAAAGTGTGTATGTTTTTTAGTATTCCATAAGAAAACCGACCCTCGAAAGCAGATTTCGGTCTGACTTTCGGGGGTCGGGTAATATTACAGCGTATTCAAGTCTTTGTTATATGATTTATGCCGCCTTTGCGACGTTGTATTTTGCGATGATATTATCGTACTCTTCTATGCTCTTTTTCATCAAGCCCATAAAGTCGCTCTCTGTGTACAGACCGTCGGAATTGGCGGTTATACCCTTGAAGTACATAGGAACGATTGAGGGATGTACGGTCAGGTCGAGAAGCGAAACGCTGCGAAGCTGTTCGGTCGTCTGATACACCAGATCGACAGTACAGAACTTTTTGCCCTGCGCGTCCTTCCAACGGCTGAAAACGAGCTTGGAGCCAATCGGGGTTTTGGCTTCTATCGCGCCGGGGAGCTCGTAATCCTCAACTCCCATTGCCGCGAGAAGGCTGCCGATATTGGAGTCGTGCCCGCACAGGAAGGTGAATTTACGTCCGTCCGTGGTGAGCTCCTTGTTGATTTCCTGAAGCAGAGGATGCGCGACGTTTGACGCTATAAGCGGTGCTGTAAAGAGCACGTCGCCGTAAACGTCCTTGACCTCGGAAACCTGCTTCCACTGCTCATAGCTCAGGTTTTTGCCGAACGCGGCTTCAACCGCTGTGGGAGCCTCGTAATACTGGAGCACAAGCGCGTCGCTTACGGAGCAGGCGGTTTTTAGTGTACCCTTGACAGACGGCTCGGCGTTCTCCTTGAGTACTATCTCGGAATCGTCGGTGCTGAAGGGAGAAACATCGCCGTTCTTATATGCCTCGGAATTTTCTAAATCAATGATGTCCGAAATCATCTTATAATTGTCCGAAAGCCCCTTTACCTTGTCGGAGTACAGCTCCCATATCTGCTTTTCGGCGTCGGCGCTGTATTCGGGATTGCAGAACGTCAGCTGCGGAGTAAACACGGGATTCATCGTGTTAAACTCACCCTTGGTCTCGATCTCCGTATTTGTCGACGGAAGCATACCTGCTGTGAAATACTTCGCGGTAGCGATCGTGCGCTGCTTTGAGTTTGCGTAAACGCGAACCTCGCCATCGTTCGGATGATAGTTTTCGGGGATAAGCTTTTCGGATTCGAGCCATTTGCGGAAAAACTGTCCCATTTCGGTTTCAAGAACGCCGCCGCGTAATGAAAGCTCGCTGGCGTTTGACGACCAACTGAACCACTTGTGGGGCGTTATCGTTCCGAGCACAGAGCCGCCCGAGCTGAGCGAAGCGCGGATGTTGTGTCTTGAGAACACAACGACCTGCTCAAGCTCATAGCCCTCGCGGGACAGACTGCCTACGGGAACGATTTTCTCTTCCTCAGGCTGCGGCGCGGGCTCAACCTTAGACTCTTCGCCCTTTGCCTTTTTTACGGTCAAGGAAAGAGACTTGCTCAGCTTCTTTCCCTTCGCGTTTTTTGCCTTGGTTGTTACCGTGATTTTCGCATTTCCCGCCTTTTTCGCGGTTACCTTGACACTGCTTCCGCTGACCTTTACAGAGGCGACGGAGGTCTTGCTTGACTTAGCGGTAAAGAGCTTGGACGCCTTTCCGCTTACCTTGACCGTTACCTTGAAACTCTTTACCGCCGTCTTTTTATCGGCAGGGATAGTAACGGTCGCCTTTTTAGCGATAGAGATTGACTTTACGTATTTCTTTGCCGTCTTTGCCTGCGCGCCTGTACCTAAAGCGGAGCACGCGAGGAGCACGCAAAGAAAAACGCTTAATGATTTCTTGATGCTTTTCATTTTTTCTCCTTCAATTTTTATCACAAGCCGTCCGATAATTGGAAAATACGCCCCTTACAATTTGCAAGGGGTGTACTCCTAATTACACTCTTAGATGTATTTATGCTTTCTTTTTAGCGTTATCGGTTATGTCGCCTGTATTGTGAATTACGGGATCCTGACCGCCTGAGACATTTTCAACGTCGTCCGGACTCACTTCAAGGTTTTCGAGTTCTTATTCGGGAAGCTTTTTTCGTCTGACATAAGAAATCTCCTTTCGTATTCATTATATTGACAAATAGTATATAAGAGTCAGCGCTACAAAAAACGCTGTTGTAAGGCCGAGTATAATAGCTTGTCTTACTATTTGCTTTGTTAAAAGCCCCACAAATTCACGGACCGCAGCGTTCGGCCAGAAATACCACTTGGTTTTAGCTCCGATCCCGACAGCGCGCATTCCCGCGCAAGACGCGAAAAAGCCGCTGCGGAAAACGTGATAATTGTTTGTGGAAAAGGCAATATTTGCGTTCGGGTTTGTTTTTTTGATAATTTCATATGAAAACCGCATATTCTCGAGCGTGTTTACGGAACGGTTTTCCATGAGAATCTGAGTCTCGGGTATCCCCTGCTCAATCAAATAGTTTTTCATAGACTCGCTTTCGGAAACGACCTCGTCCGAGCCCTGTCCGCCCGACGTTACAAAGACAAGCTCTTTGCCTGTTTTCTCCTTTTGCTCACGGAAGAGCCGAAGCGCCCTGTCTATTCTGCTTTGCAAAAGCGGAGTGGGTGTGCCGTCCTTTCTGAGGGCGCAGCCGAGAATAATAACAAAATCAATATCCTTTTTCGGTTGATAGCGCGCGGTGATGAAGTAGGCAACCGCCGTACCGATAAGCATACACTCAAAATACAGGTAAGCCGCTACAAGAAGATTTGTAACAATGTCGTGGATCATTACCTCCGTTTGACTTCCGGAGACAGCGAAGTCTATTGTAAACAGGAATATCCAGCCGCCGACTAGCAGAAAGGACAGGATAATACCGAGAAAGTTCACAAGGCTTTTTCCCTCGTGTCTGATCAACGAAATGTTGGAGATACAAAGCGCGACCGAAAAAACAAGGATGACAGGCGCTAAGTAAAAGGTGTAATTTCTTGCCGAATACAAAATAACGCTGATAACCGTATATAGATTATTCATCTCAGGATACTGCGCCATATAGGATAAGGTCAGGATCAGCGTCGGTACAACAGAAAGGATGAACAAGGCAAACCCGAAATAAAAAATAGTGTTGTAGGAATACGGATTATACCTCACCTGACTGCAAAAGCCCCAAAACAACGCAACCGCCGCGCATATGACATAAATCAGAGTCACAATACATATCGCGGAAGCGTTACTGTCCGCGCCTAGCGCAAAAAGAACCCCCAATACCGCTGCCGCCGCTACCGTCAGCAGAAGGAACGGAATCGGGCCTTGCTTTGATTCTTTTGAATAGAACTCGAGTATTTTCCTTTCTTTCATACTGCAACCTCATTTTTCGTTAATTGTATGATGTTATTAACGAGTATAACACATCTATCGGTCGTTGTCTACCGAAAGAATTGTTTTAATCTCCCGAATACACACAAATTTTTGAGTTGAAAGCTCATTAATCTTATATGGCTCATATGGCTCAAAAATATGCGCAAAGGAAGGATTGGGAACAAAAACCACAATAATTATTCCGAAACAGCGACAATTTGTTGGACATTTGTTGGACAAGATGTGTTATAATATTAATCAGAAAACTATTTTCGGAGGAAATATGAAAATAATCTGCGTTGATGATGAAAAGCTGGTGCTTGAGCTGACAATGTACCTGTGCAGAGAGCTTCCCGAAAAGCCCGAGGTTATAGGCTTTACAAAAGCAAAGGAAGCTCTTGAATGGCTCGAAAGCAACCGAGCCGATATTGCCCTGCTCGACATCAACATACCTGATATGAACGGGCTTGTTCTTGCAGAGAAAATCAAGGAGCTTCGCAAGAATATCTCAATCATTTTTCTTACGGGCTACTCTGAACACGCTGTTGACGCCTTTAAGCTCCACGCTTCGGGTTATCTTCTTAAGCCCGTTGATAAAAAAAGCTTAGCCAAAGAAATCGAATACGCGTACAGGACGCTTAATAACAATCAGCGCAAAAACATCAAAATTCGTACCTTCGGGCATTTTGACGTTTTTGTAAACGGAGAAACCGTAAGATTTACCCGTGAGAGGAGCAAGGAGCTGCTCGCCTATCTTGTTGACAGAAACGGCAGCAGTGTTACAAGAGCAACCGCGTTCTCCGCTTTGTATGAGGACAGAGAATATGACCGTTCCATGCAGAAGCAGTTTGACGTTATACTGAGAAGTATGCGGCAGACTCTCGGAAAGTACGGAATAGAAGATATCTTAGAGCTGGACAAAGGCAAAATGCGCGTTGTCCCCGAAAAATTCGACTGTGATCTCTACCGCTTTTACAACGGTGATACCGAAGCGATAAACAGCTATCACGGCGAATATATGAACGATTACTCGTGGGCAAGTACAACCGAGGCCGCGATCGACGGTTATTAAGCAAGTACACACTTCGATTAATTGAGCGTGATCACAGATATATTCTTTCTTTCGGAAGGTAGTATATACCAATCGGAAATAACAATGAAAAACGACTTTAGAATTTCCACTCTAAAGTCGTTTGTTAGCTAAACATCATTTAATATCTCGTTTTTTAAAGGTAACATGGGCAAGAAAACAGAATAATACAATAAAGACAATTGCAGCTATGATTCCGTTCGCTACTAGATTGCCTTTTGCTACGTTTACGCTGCTAATCAAGGCGTCGGGCATATACTGACTAAGTGAAAAGCCATTTAGCTTGAGGACGTTATTGATTGCCGTATCAATACCCATATATATCAGCGAGAAAGCGCTGAGTGAAACCATAACGCCTATAATAAGCGCGAATGATTTACTCTTTAGGCCTACGGCAAAGAACAACAATACCGCGCCGATTCCCAGCGATAACAGCCATTTGATAAAGAATGTCGCGATACCCGCGCCGAGGTTTTGGATATCCATATTCATACCGACAATTAGTCCGCCAATGAGATTGCTGACTGCCGCGGCAAGGAAAAAGATGAGGTTATGAACAGCAATGACGATAAACTTTGAGGTTACGATATCGCCTCTGTTTGAAACCTGACCCGCGAGGTTCTTGATATACCCGTTGTTAAAATCGAGAAACAGGAAAGATACCGCGGAAATATAGATAAACATAGTCATCATATCCAGAGTGAAAGGTGAAGAGAACGCGGTTGAGAACTCCATCTTCATAGCATCGGGGACATCAACCAAGGTGTTCATCATCATTATACTGCCCACTAAGGAAATATTATTTACAGCCATCATACAGAGTAAAAGTACAATAAACAGCTTTGAAGTTCTCAGCTTGTACAACTCCGTTTTAATCAGATTACTCACGCGTCACGCCTCCTGTCAGATTGAGATAATAATCCTCAAGTGAAATATTGGTGGCATGGATTTCATCAACAGCCAGGCCGCTTTCAACGAGAGCCTTATTGATTTCAGCCGCTCTTTCCATAGCGTCGTCGATTCGGATATTTCCCGAGTTATATTCAACAGATTCGATACCCATTGAACGGATAATCTTAACAGCCTTCTCGTTATTGTCGGTATGGACAGAAAGATACTTTCCGCATCGGCTGACAAGCTCTTCCTTGGAAAACTCGGCTATCAGCTCGCCGTTGTTGATGATACCGTAGGAGTCGGCAATTTTTCCGAGCTCATCGAGGATATGGCTTGAAACCATAATGGTGATACCCTTTTCATCTCTGAGCTTCTCGAGAGTTTCACGGATCTCGGCGATACCCTGAGGGTCAAGACCGTTGATCGGCTCGTCAAGCACGATCAGCTCGGGATCTCCTGTCAGCGCGAGCGCGATACCGAGCCTCTGGCGCATACCGAGTGAAAACGAGCCTGCTTTCTTTTTACCCGTGTCGCCGAGTCCAACGGTTTTAAGCAGACTATTGACATATTCCTCCGAGAAGCAATTCATGGCAATGCACTTGATTTTCATATTATCAAACGCGGTGCGGTTAGCGTAGATACCGGGGCTCTCGATAAGAACTCCTATACCTCGCTTTGATTCATCGTTGATTTTATATGTTCCGCTTGTTGGACTCGACAATCCGCTGATCATACGCATAATCGTGGTTTTACCCGCGCCGTTACGACCGATAAGACCGTATATCTCGCCCTTGCGAATATGGATATTGATATTCCCCGCGGCAATCTTTTCGCCGTATTTCTTGGTAAGGTTGTCGGTGGTTAAGATATACTCCATAGTTCTCTTTCCTTTCTTTTGAACGCAGGTTTAATTTATCACATTTTTTTGAGTAATACAATATTCAAATCATCGATAAAAAGTAGCTTAGTTTATACTTAGGCGTTGATTTGTAGCTTTTTTAAAAATTTCTTTGAATTAAATAATCTATTTCGGTTTCAATATAAAATATACAAAATGAGCTAACGGAGAGCATATCGACCTTGATGCGGGCAAATACAAGGTCACGGTTAAGCTTAATTCCGACAAAGCTATTCCCGAGGCGTACTTCCTCAATAATGATTCCAAAGAATATGAGTTTACGGTTACTTCCGCAAAGCTTAACAAAGCTTCGCTTAGCTTAAACGCGGGAGCGTCGTCAACCTTAAAAGCTGTGAACGGAACGGTTAAAGCATGGAAGTCATCCGACAGCAAAGTCGCCAAGATCACTAACGGAACAATAGTCGCTCTTAAAAAGGGCAGCGCGACTGTTACCGCGACACTTACCACAGGTGAAAAGCTGAGCTGCAAGGTGAAGGTCAATACTTCACCGACACTCAAAATCGGTAAGAAAAAATTCAACGCTAAGAAAACTTATCCGATCAAAGCCGGTAAAAGCCTCACCGTTTCAATCACAGGTAAGGCGAAGTCGGTTAAGAATGAATATGCGACAACCAACAAAAAAATCGCTAAGGTAACATCTAAAAACACGGCTTCAACCGTAAAGATCAAAGGCTTAAAGAAAGGAGCCGCGACGGTAACCGTTAAGGTAAACGGAGTCGCCTTCAAGATTAAGGTTAAAGTCAAAAAATAATATTAAGAAAAGAGGTTAAATTATGATTTCAGTAAAAGGACCCGGAGTAAAAATTGTTGCTGCGATTCTTGCGCCTATTGCTCTCGTCTTCGGAGTTTATTCGACCTTCTTCCAGTCGGCAGGCTTCGTTGACGGTACAGCAACCATCGTATCCATCGAGGAAGATCCCGACTATATCCCCGACCCCGACAAAGCAAACGATGTGCAGTACATCGTGACCGCGAAGTACACGGTTGACGGCAAGGAATACACAACAAAGCTTGATTCCTACGACCCGTCATATAAGGTCGGCGGCAAAGTCGCTATAAAGTATGACCCGAAGAACCCCGAGAAGATGACCTCGGGCTTCACCCTCGGAATCGTTTTTATGATTATCGGCGCGGTAATGCTACTCGGTATCATCTTCCTGACGGTCAAGAAAAAGGCGTCTGTCAAGGAGCTCAAGGAAACGAACGGCGATTTCACCTTTGCTCCCTCAGTAAAGGGCGAGGAAAGGGCTCTCTATTTCCTGACGGATTTAGGTACCGTAAAGGCAGGACATCACCTTGAGGACAAGAACCGCAAAGTAATCTATGAAGCAAAGATGACGAAATTCTCCCCGATGAGCGCCTTTAAGTTTGACTTCATCGACCGCGAAAACAACAAAACAACGCCCCATCTTATCGGTCATACCGAAGAAACAGACTGGAATTCACTCATTCTGGACAACAACTATACCTTCACCTTTGACGGCAAGGACATATGGAAACAGCTCAGAAAGCTCGGCGTCACCATCAACTCCCGACTGAGCGGCGTTATGCCGAAATATACGATTTGCCTCAACGGCGACGAGCTCGCGTGTGCCGAAAGCACAAGCCAATATGTGCACGAGGAAGATGAAGCAGAGCACAAGGTAGCGGGCAAAATGCCTGTACAGGGCTTCTACCGCGTCCGCACAAGGGAGAAGAACCTTGATTTGCTGTTCGTGATCCTGGTCGCTATGGCGCGCAGCGGAGCCACCGACGAAAGAGGAGGCAGCCGAAAAATGCTTTTCAACACCCTTAAAGGCGAATAAGCAAAGTTAATATAAAAAATCACACCCCTTGCACATACGAACAACTAATTTCAACACAAGCGCTTCGTTATCAACGCAAATAATTCTCATTCTTATGTCCTCGGGATTTTTATTGTAATAACAGTTCCTTCACCGATTTTGCTGCGAACTGTCATTGTGCCTGAGCACATTTCCTCTATCCTTTCGCGCACGTTTTTAACGCCGATATGCGTGCCGTCAGAAGCAGGAGGACTTTCGGTATCAAAGCCTTTTCCGTTATCGCTGATAATGATTTCGTAATTATCGTCGGTTTCTTTTGTTGTCACCTCGACCAACCCGTCCTCACACTCTCTCACGCCGTGGCGAATAGCATTTTCAACAAGCGGCTGGATCGTCAGCGCGGGCAGCGAAAAGCCCTGCGCTTCTATATTATATTCCACGCGGATATTCGGAAATCGCAGCATTTCAATATCGGCGTAGACCTTTGTATGCTCCAGCTCCTTTTCAATCGGAATAACACTCTTTTGCTCAAGGGAATCTATATTGTTTCTCAGGTACGCGCCGAATTTACCCGTTGTTTCAAAGGCTTTTTGCGGGTCGATCAGACACAGCGACTGAATCGTCGTCAGTGTGTTATACAGAAAATGCGGCTGAATCTGCGACATCATTATTATGATCCGCTTTTCAGCCATAAGCGAGTTTTCATGTTCGCGGACAAATTCAAGGTGCAGCCAGATATAATAAAACAATGTGGCGCAGATAATCGTAATGGAAAGATACGAAACAGGGAAATCAACATATAAGGGTGATAAATCCGCCGCCGTACCCGCAATAACAAGCGCCGCGTTTCCCAAAGCCACTATTATTCCGAATTTTCTGAAACGGAATTCCGAAATGGTGCAATAAAAAAGATAAGAGAGCAAAAATATACTGACAAAAAGAACGGTATAGCTAAGCGGTCCCCGATGAAAATGATTCCTTTCATCTATATAGAACGCAACGCCTGAAAAGAGCGCGGTAATATAAACAAGCGCGTTGCCCGCAACAAGCACCTTGGTAACTTTATGCTTTTTTTCGGGCTGAACAAGCTTACAAAACAAAAGAATAATAAGCGGGCGCAGGCAATATCCGATTATATCAAAAATCGTCCTGTAAATAGGCGACGACATATCATTCATCTGACAAATATAGTCCCCGCAATTCTGCGCTAACAGCAGCGCAACAAGCGCAATAATGGTCAGTAATACTTTCTTTTGAGTTTTGCTGATATATTTATCAATAATTACAATCGGCGCTAATCCCGCAAGCATAATCACAAGCGGTATAAAAACAATATATTCAGTCACCTTACTCTCCCCAGACATAAATTATTTATTTACATTATAACAAAAACGCAAATTGCAATAGCAAGGTAAAATCACCGTCAAGGGCGATTTTACAGGCTCGGCAACAAAAGCGATCTCACCTTTAACAGCAAAGGTAAGATCGCTTTTTTGTATCGCCCGCTCAGTTGCGCGCTGCGCGCGCACGAGCGATGGCTGAGAAAGCACACGCACTTTTTAGCGCGCGCGCTTTCTTTGTGTCAGAGCTTTCAACCTGCTCTTTTTTTCAGATAACCTGTTTTTGTGATATTATTTTTTCTTTGTAACGCCATCACCGTAGATTGTAGTCCAGTCGTTCTTCATTGAAACGGCGGTGTAGCCGCTTTCCTTACAGGTTTCGACCATCTTTTCGGCTTTTTCCTTATTGCCGTTCTCACGCTCGGTATCGTCACAGCAGAGCATATATGCAGCGCTCTTGTACTTATTATTGTTAATTGTATAATTCGCCATTGACGAGTCGCCCGAGCTGTTGCCGAAGCACAGTACAGGCTGCTGACCGATTTCCTGAGCGATAACCGTTACCTTATTGGTCTTGAGGTTCTTAGTGATAAACTTACCGCCTGTGATAAGCTTGTCATCCTTTTCAAATGTGTAATTAAGTCCGTCCTCATTGCCCTGATTGCTTGCGACAAGACTCTCGTCGGAGCCGATCATCTGGCTGAGAGGAATCTTAACTGTTCCCTCGGCAAGACTGCGGGTAATAATACGGTCGGTACCGCTTACGATATATACTCTGAAATCATTTGCGTTAAGATAATCTACGACCTGAAGCATCGGCTTATAGAACGCTTCGCCGTTTGTCATGCCCTCATAGCTCTCCATAGGCTCGTCGCGGTAATCCTTGATGTAAGCGTCAAACTCGTCAAGTGACATACCCTTAAACGCTGTGGAAACAGCCTTTCCGTGTCTCATATCCATACCCTCAGGGTACTCGCCTGTTTCAAAATAGGTCTTTATATCCTTTGCGACTGCCTTTTCCTCGTCGCTTGCCTTATCCTTATAGTCGGGATCCTCCATAACGCGGTGATAAAGCAGCTTATGGTCGAAGTAGCCGGGATCGGTCTCACAGCAGAGAGTGCCGTCCATATCGAATACAGCGACTCTGTACTCAGCGGGGATAAAGTCCTTGCTTGATTCATTGGTGATAGTTTCGATATACTTTGTAAGCTGTTTCTTAAGCGGAGCGTCCTTCTTCCAGTAAGAGAGGGCGTCCTTCTTTTCTACGGTTTTTGAAGCGGTAACAGTCTCTGACTTAGTCGTGGGTTGAGTGGAATTATTACCTGCCCCGCAGCCGACACAGGAAATCGAAATAATCGCAGTCAGAATAACTGCTGTGATTGAAGTGAACAACCTGTTTCTCATGGTTTTTCCTCCTGATATAAATAATTATTAATTTTAATAAGCGGGTTCAATAAGACCTAAGTCGTTTTCATCCTTAGCCGCCTTCATAGCCGCGGGCATAATCTCAAGCAGCTTATCAATCTCTTCCTCGGTGTTATAAATACCGAAGCTTACTCTTACCATACCGGCCGTATTAGCGTCGGTACAGTTAGCGAAGCTCTTAGCCGTTTCGTCGGAAATACCCATAAGACGCCATACATACGGATGAGCGCAGAACGCTCCGCGTCTTGTGGCTACGCCGCCGAGCTTTGAAAGCTGCTGAGCAAGAAGCATAGTGTTGATATCGCTGAAGTTAAAGGTGATAACGCCTACTCTGTCGTCGATATTCTCGTAATCGCCGTAGATAATTACGTTAGGAAGCTTTTTGAGTCCGTCGATAAGCTTACGGTTAAGAACCTTTTCGTGAGCCTGGATATTATCCATACCGATCGTAGAGAGCACGTCGATAGCCTTACCTAAGCCGACAACTCCGGGATAGTTCGGAGAGCCTGCCTCATAAGCCGCGGGAGCGCTCTTGTAATACTGCCAGTAGTCGCCTACAACGGTGATTGTACCGCCGCCGTAGAACTCAGGCATATGCTTATTGAGCTCTTCCGTAAGACCTACAACCGCACCGCCTCCGTAGGGTGAGTACATCTTGTGAGCGGAGAACGCGATAAAGTCGATATCATCATCCTTGTCGTTAAGGTCGCCCATCATTTCAAACTTTCTGTGAGCAACTATCTGAGCTCCGTCAACTACGATCTTAGCGCCGTACTTATGAGCCAGCTTAGCAACTCTGTGAACATCGTTAACATAACCCGTTACGTTAGAAGCGGCTGAGATAGAAACTATCTTAACCTTGTTTGTTTTCAGGAGTTTTTCGATATCGTCGTAGATTACTCTTCCCTTCTCGTCAACCTCGGCGTAAATAACCTTGCAGCGCTCACGCCAGCTAAGATCATTCGCGTGGTGCTCGATTCGGGTAGTAAGAACTATGTCGTCCTTGCTCTCGACAAGAGCGGAAGCGAGCTTATTAAGTCCGTCTGTTGTTGAATTTACATAGAAGCAGGTATAAAGCTCAGGGTCAGCGGTAAAGAACTGGAGAACCTTGTCTCTTACGCTGTTATATACATCCGTTGAATGGTTGGATTTCTGGGAATAGCCTCGTCCGATTGAGCCGTACATCTCAAGCTCATTATTGATAGCGTCCTGAACCGCCTTGAACGCGGGCGTAGTAGCGGCGTTATCAAAGTTGATAAGCGGTACCTTTGTTCCGTCGGCAAGCTCAATGGGAGTGTCAACTCCGACGATATACTTTCTTACGTTATCGATCGTATAGCCTTCTACCTTCTCGATAGCGTTACCTGTGACCTGAAACTCAACGTAATCGTCATAAACGGAGTTATCGGTAAACTTAATATAGAAGTTTATATAGGCAGAACCGTTCTTTTCTCCCTTTACAACTCCCTTGTCGCTGACTTTGACAACGTCCTCGTTGTCGGACTTATATGTAACAGTCATATCCTCAGCGGTGAATTTTGTTCCTAGCTTGCTGTTTCCTACAAGAAGAGAATTAATAGCGGAGCCCAAATCATACTCGGTTGTACCGAGATCCATCTTTAATATCCGCGATCTTAATTCGTCTCCCAGATAAAGCACAAGACTGCTTTCGACAACATCAGCCATATCGGTCTTTTTGACGTCTATGTTAACGGTGCCGACCTTTCTCGTTTTATCGTTAAGCTCCTCGTAAATATCCGCGGTGGTTTTTCCTTCCTTTATACCGTAGATAACGGTTCTGTTAGCAGTTAAGCCCGCAACGCTTTCATCGGCAATCTTCGCGTAATACACCGCGTCACCGGACGCGTTACTTACGACAGTTATGACATCTAACAGTGAAACCGAGCATAACTTGGCGTCGATCTTCTCATTGATCTTGAGCTCGTTATTCAAGCATTCATTATCAATACCCGCAGGCTCAATATTCTCCTCAGTCCCGGTATTCTCAGGCTTCGTATTCTCAGCCTTTTTAACGGTAAGAGTGAGCGTGCTCTTAAGCTTTTTGCCCTTTACGCTTTTAGCCTTTGTGGTTACGGTAATCTTAGCCTTACCCGCTTTTTTTGCGGTAACCTTGATTTTACTTCCCGAAACCTTAACGGCGGCAACCGAGCTCTTGCTCGACTTAGCGGTAAATGCCTTTGACGCCTTTCCGTTAACCTTAACCGTTACCTTAAAGGTTTTTGAAACGGTTTTCTTATCGGCAGGGATCGTAACCGTCGCCTTCTTCTTAACGCTGATCGATTTCACATACTTCTTTGTACTCTTAGCCTGAGCGCTGATAACAAAAGCAGAGCAGCAGAGCGCGGCACAAAGAATTATGCTTATCATTTTTTTAAACACTTTCATTTTTTCCTCCTTGTTTTTTAAATTTCTTTAATATTATATCATATAAAAAATTATATGTCATTATATTAACTGTTAAAATAAGGTGATTCCGCTGTCTTTTTCGCGTTCCCGACGAGCCTGAGCCTCAAATCATAACCGTATTTTTGCAGATTCTTTTGATTTTTTCACCCTGCCTTCCATTATAACAGCCCCTGTCCAACAAATGTCCAACAAAACAGGCGATTATTGAATTATAATAGAAAAAATTCGGTTCAACCCATAAAAATGCTATCGCACAACCGCGCCCGACACGATATGCCTGTATCCTGAGAACGGTATACGAAAAATCGTTCAGAAATTTGTAAAAAATGTTGATAATAGTTGACAAATTTATATAAAAAGTATAGAATAATTTAGGAAAAAGGCCGATTTACCGTGAAACACGGGGCTTTTTTCGTTCATAGGATATATTGCCTTACATCTTATCCGCCCACGGTAAAGGTTGTAAGAAGCTTTAATGAATAATTTGTGGGCGGAAAGGCTATGGCGATTGATTATGAATTTTCTGACCGCAATCCATTCCGATATCGGAATAAGAAAAAAAGTTAATCAGGATTCGTGTTTGACGCTTGAAGCCGAAACCGGACTCGGACGCGTGCTGCTTTGCGTTGTTTGCGACGGCATGGGCGGTCTTGCGAAGGGTGAGCTTGCAAGCGCGACCGTTATCAAGGCGTTTTCCGCGTGGTTCAGGGAGGAGCTCCCCGACATTCTCCGCGAGGATGTAATCAAGGACGCTGTTTTTTCCTCTTGGGAAAGGCTCCTCGAAAGAATGAACACACTCATAAGCTCTTACGGAAATTCCCTCGGAATCCGTCTCGGAACGACCGTCTGCGCCGCCTTGTTCATTGGAAATACCTATTATATTGTAAACGTCGGCGATTCGAGAGCCTATAACCGTTCCTCGACCCTTGCGCTCCTCACTCACGACCAGTCATTCGTCCATCGAGAAATCGACGAGGGCAGGATGACCGAGTCCGAGGCGCTCGTCAGCGACAAGCGCAGCGTTCTTTTGTATTGCGTCGGCGTAAACAGCTACATCCGTCCCGATTTTTACACGGGCAGTTTTTATGAGGGCGAGCTTTTCTTCCTCTGCTCCGACGGCTTTGTCCACGCCCTGTCGCGTGAGGAGCTGACCG
>JAFNSO010000084.1 GCA_017384945.1 Ruminococcus sp.
ACAGCGAGTTCGGTCATCACAAAATCAAGGAGGGCGAGATCATCGCTCTCGAGAACGGCAAGCTCACCATTACCGAGAAAACTCCCGTTAAGGCGGCTGTTAAGCTTGCCAAGAGTATGATCAAGCACGACACTTCCTTTGTGACTCTCATTTACGGCTCGGAGATTTCCGAGAAGGAGGCTCAGGAGGCGTTCGAGGCGATCCAGGACAAGTTCGGCTCAAAGGTCGATGTTTCGCTTGTGGACGGCGGTCAGCCGATTTACTACTTTGTATTAAGCGTAGAATAATTTTGAGACCGCTTCGGCGGTCTCTTGTATTATTTGATAGGAAATTACTCAAAAATAGTATAAATATACAAGTCGGCAACATAAAATAACAAGCATCCAGACTGACTCCTATCAAACAAAATAATTAATGTTGCCCGCTCAGTTGCACGCTGCGCGCACACGAGCGATGGCTGAAGAAACCCCGCGCACTTTGATGCGCGCGCTTTCTTGTTTTGCACGCTTTTTGAGGTATGTCATGGCTTCACTTTATAACACTAAAATTGAAGAACTAAAGGGTCTCGGTAAAAAGCGCGCGGAGCTTCTTCACAAGCTCGGGGTGTATTCGGTCGGACAGCTCTTGAATTATTATCCTAGAACCTACGAGGATTGGTCTCAGGTTACGGACATATGCGACATCAAAAACGGCGAGACCGTCTGTATTATGGCTCGGCTTTCCTCGGGCGTAAAGTCAGGCTACACCAAGACGGGTAATTTCATAGCGAAAGCGGTTGTAAGCGACGACTCGGGCTCTTGCGAGCTGGTGTTTTTTAACAATCCCTATATCAGAACAATGCTCAGGCAGGATGTGAAATACCGTTTTCTCGGAAGGGCGACGAGAACCTTCAACGAGGTTAAGCTTATAAGCCCGACCTTTGCCGATGAAAAGGACAAAAACGTCATTAAGCCGATTTACAATCTCACCGCGGGACTTCCGAACAATGTTATTGTCAGGGCGATGAAGCAGGCGGTCGAAATGCTCCCCGAGGAAATCAACGACCCGCTGCCGCGGGAGCTTCGCGAAAAATACAAGCTCTGCGATTTGAGGTTCGCGATTGAGAATATCCACTTCCCGAGCGGCTCTCAGGCGCTTGCGAAGGCTAAGAGAAGGCTTGTGATCGAGGAGCTTCTTGTGCTCAATCTGGGTCTTCGCCGACTGAAAAGTATTAAGCGCAGTGAAAACAAAAATCTTGTGAAAACGGATTATTCGAATGAATTTGAGAGCTTGCTCAGCTTTAAGCTTACAAACGCTCAGAAAAAAGCGATTAGCGACTGCGTCAGCGACGTTATGAACCCCGATATTACAATGAACAGGCTTGTTCAGGGCGACGTAGGCTCGGGCAAAACCGTTGTCGCGGGCTCGCTTTGTTATACGATAATCAAAAACGGCGGACAGGCGGCGATTATGGCGCCTACTGAAATCCTTGCCGAACAACACTATAATTCGTTTAAGGAAATATTATCCAATACCAATCTAAGAACGGCTCTCCTTACAGGCTCGGTCAAAAAGAGTGAAAAGGAGAGGATCCGCGAGGGGCTTGAGGCGGGGGAGATCGACCTCGTAATCGGTACGCACGCCTTGATTACCGACAAAACCCTGTTTAAAAATCTCGCGCTCGTTGTAACCGACGAGCAGCACCGCTTCGGTGTGTCACAGAGGGCAAAGCTTCTATCGAAGGGCAACAATCCTCACCTGCTAGTTATGAGCGCGACGCCGATTCCGAGAACGCTCGGGCTGATCATCTTCGGCGACCTTGACATTTCGATTATCGACGAGCTCCCGCCGGGCAGACAGACGATCGAAACGTTCGTAATCAGGAGCTCAAAGAGGGCGAGAGCCCTCGGCTTTATCCGTGAGGAGATCAAAAAGGGCAGACAGGCGTATATTGTCTGTCCGCTCGTTGAGGAGGGTGAGGGCGACTCAGAGCTCGCGTCGGCTCAGGAGTACGCCGCAGAGCTTATGCTCAATTATTTTACAGATATCCCCGTCGGTATTTTACACGGAAAAATGAAGCCCGCCGAAAAGGAGCGTGTAATGAGCGATTTTTCGCAGAATAAGCTGAAAATTCTCGTGGCGACTACCGTAATCGAGGTCGGGATCGACGTCCCGAACGCCACCATTATGATGATAGAGAACGCCGAGCGGTTCGGACTTTCGCAGCTTCATCAGCTCAGAGGACGAGTAGGACGCGGAAGCGAAAAGAGCTGGTGCATACTTGTCTCGGACAGTACGACGGAAAATTCCTACGAGAGACTTAAAACGATGAAAACAACGACCGACGGCTTTAAAATCGCCGACGCCGATTTGAAGCTCAGGGGTCCGGGAGACTTCTTCGGCTCCCGACAGCACGGACTTCCCGAGCTCAACATAAGCTCTCTTGCCGACACGAGAAACCTCGAGACGTCGCAGAGGATAGCGGATTATCTGCTTTCCGACCCGAATTTTATGTATGACGAGCGTTACAGAGCGCTCAACGCCGAAATCACAAGGCTGTTCAGGGAGACGGGTGAGGAAACGCTGAATTAAGCTTATTTTCCCGTAAAGCAAAAAACTATTGTTTTCGTCGGAAATATGTGATATAATATCTAAAATATGCAAAATCGGAGGTTCAGTATGAAAAAGAAGCTTTCTGTTTTTCTTGCGCTGGCGCTCGCGGTGTTTATGACAGTTTCTGCGGCGTTTGTGCCCGCTTCCGCCGTTAGCTACAAGAACGACGTTAAACTTAACTCCAAGGCTGTCCTGCTTATTAATATGGATACGGGACAGACCGTGTTTGAGAAAAACGCCGATAAAAAGGTTTATCCCGCCTCGACAACGAAGATTATGACCTATGTTGTTGTCGCGGAGAATATCTCGAATTTTAAGACCACAAAGGTTAAAATCAAGCAGGAGGTTCTGAACACCCTGCTGGGTACGGGAAGCTCCGTGGCTCACGTTCAGTCTCACGTAGGTCAGAGTATGACGGTAATCGATCTGCTCTATTCAATGATGGTTCCCTCGGGAAATGACGCGGCTGTTGTGCTTGCCGACTTTGTCGGTCAGGGCAGTATCAAAAAGTTTGTCGATATGATGAACAAAAAGGCGAAGGAGCTCGGCTGCAAGAACACTCATTTCGCAAATCCCGACGGACTTCACGACCCGAAGCATTACACAACGGCCTCCGATATGGCTAGAATCACGCAGTACGCGCTGACTCTTCCCGAGTTCTCAACAATTACAAATACGACCACCTACTACGTAAAGGGCGAGTCCTTCCCGCTTATCACAACAAACTATCTGATTGACGCTAACCGCGGCGGAAATTACTACTACCAGTACGCGCAGGGTATCAAGACGGGTACGACGGACGAGGCGGGTCACTGTCTCGTAACGATGGGTGCGGCTGACGGTTATTCCTACCTCGGCGTGTTTATGAAGAACAAGTTCGACCCGAACCACGACGTTTACGGCACGATGATTGACGCGAAGGAAATGTTCCGCTGGGCTCTCACGAAGCTCGAGCTCAATCAGGTCGCTTCCTCGGAGACCCCGATCTGCGAGCAGAAAATCAACCTCGCGTGGGGCAAAAACAGCGTTCAGCTCGTTCCCGAGAAGAACATAAACGCGATTGTGCCCAACGATTTTAAGGACTCGGATATTGTTATCGAGACCGACATTCCCGAAAGCGTCGACGCTCCTATCAAGGAGGGCGACGTAATCGGAAAAGCGACCGTCTACTACAAGGGCAAGGCGGCTGACGGCAAGCAGAAGCTTGGCAAGGTCAACCTTGTGTCTTCGGAATCAGTAGAAAGGAGCGGTCTTCTATATATTTTTTCGGTTGTTCAGGGCATTTTCCTTTCAAACTGGTTCATAGTGGTAATCGCGGTTATCGTTGTTCTGCTTATAATCTACATTATCATCAGCTCGATTATAAGACGCAAGAACCGTAAGAGAAGAAGAAACGTTAAGAAGTACAGAAACTTCTGATAGGAAAAAGCTCTGAGAAGAATTAATAGTAAAAACGCGTCACCCTTTCAGGATGGCGCGTTGATTTCTATATCCTTTAAATACCAGCCGAGAGCGCTTTTGTAATCGAGTCCGAGCCCGCACAGCTTGTTTATCCCGTTCAGGCTTACTCCGTCGGTGCTTTTGCCGTTTTCAGGCAAGTCCCAGGGGCTCGCGCTGTTTCTGATGTACGGATGGCTTTTGCCCGGTGAGGTGAAGCCCGCCGAGTATCTGAAATAGGGGACGGGTACTGTTTTTTTGTTGTAAGTGATGTAATATCCCTTAAGCATTTCGGCGTATTTTTCTGTTTTAGAATTATTTATTTTGCCGACGTTCTTGTCGAACAAGCCTTTATTGTATTTATAATTCGTATTCAGAATTATAATCAGCGCCTTCAACGCCTCGTCGCAACAGCCCTCGGGTAATGCCTTTTCCGCCGCGTAGGCTATGATTTTTACGCTTTCATCGGGCTGGGCGCTCTTTTTCGGCGGTTCGCTTCTGACCGTTTTACGCGCCGCGCAAAGCGGTATCATTACAAGTATCAGCAATATCAATAAAAATCCGATTATCTTATTTTTCATAATTTCACGCTTTATTCCTTGACATAAGCCTGTCTTTGGCTTAAAATATTATATGTTTGGTTAGTTGAATATATGTTACATAGAAAGGAACGTATTATGAAATCAAAGCTTTGCTGGATTCCGTTTATCCCGCTGACGGTTGTGTCCGCGGTGTTTATAGTTTTACAAAGGCTCGGAATCCTTTTCTCAAAGGACAGCACGATCCCGTCTTATCTTGCGGTCGCGAGCGTGCTTGTGATGTTCGTGATTAACATTATCTTTGTCCTGCTCGACAAGAAAACCTCCCCGATGTATCTTTTGGCGAGGAATATCCCCGCGGCTGTTCTTTCGATTCTCGCGGCGGGTATGATTGCCTCCAAATCAGCTCTGACAGTTATTCTGTCCTTGCAGAACAAGACCTTTACGGGCTTTACCTTCGCTATGGTATTTTTCGGAATGCTCTCGGCGATTTGCTTCGTCATTATTGCCCTCGCTCATATTCAGGGCAGAAACTTCCTGCCGAGAATGGGCGCGTTCTTTCTCTCGATGCCGCTTTGGGGCGGACTTATGCTTATTAACGAGTTTCTTAATAACCGCACTGTTTCCGTTATTTCAATCGACCCGATCCCGCTTTTCTGCTACGCGTTTCTGATGATTTACACCTTTAAGCTCGCTATGGTCATCTCGACGGTTAGCGGCAAGAACCCTGTAAAGGCGATGTATCTTTACGGCTTCCCGCTCGCGGCTATCGGCGTTGTAATCGGCGTTAAGAATATTATTTCACTCGCGACTGAGGGCTTGGATTATTCCGAGAATGTTATCGGCTTTGCGTTCTTCGCTCTTGCGCTTTATGTTGTTTTCTTCAATAAGGAAATCACCAAGCACGCGCGCACAAAGGACGAGCAGCTCATTAAATTCGACCTCGACGATTTTGACGAGGAGCAGAGGGTTTACGGAGCGTTTCAGGACAACACCGTTGTCGCTCCCGAAAAGCAGACGGGAGACTACGACTACGACTACTCCTACGCGGGCGACGAGGCGGAAAGCTACGTGACCGAATCAAACGAAAACTATACCGACGATTACGACTACAGCTATACCTACGGCGGCTCGGATACGAGCGAGGCCGACGACCTTGTGGTAGCTCCCGACGATGACGGAGACGACGCTATTTACGTTGAAGAAGAGAAGGTCGAAGTTTTTGAGGAGGGCGTGGTTGAGTCCAACCGAGAAAACCGCGAGCTTTCCGAAAAGGATGACTACACCGACGAACAGCTGAGAAAAATCGACGACCTTATTTCAGATATAAATAAAAACGACTGATTTTGAAAAAACATTATTGACATTTTTGAATGTCGGTGTTAATATTGTAATACGATGACGAGGACATGACAATTCGTATCCCGGCTAAAGAGAGCGCGCGGTTGGTGTGAGCGCGTGTCGGAGCCTGTTGTTACCACCTCTGAGTACCGCGCAGGAAATGGCGCGGCGGGTCGCTCCGTTAACGGCTTTTGAGAGTTCTGCGAACTGAAGTTGGGTGGAACCGCGATTTGTAAAGTCGCCCCAATATTCCTAAGGGAATATTGGGGTTTTTCATATTTTGAATAAAGGAGTAATTGCTATGATTAATGTTGAATTAAAGGGCGGAGTTGTAAATCAGTACGAGGAAAACATCTCTCCCGCCGAAATCGCTAAATCAATCGGAATGGGACTGTACAAGTCCGTATGCGCCGCAAGGATAAACGGCGAGGTCTTTGACCTCAGAACACCGCTCACGGCTGACTGCAAGCTGGAGCTTCTGACCTTTGACGACACAAACGGAAAAAAGGCGTTCTGGCACACAGCCTCCCACGTTCTCGCTCAGGCGGTAAAGCGCCTTTATCCCGACGCGAAATGCGCGATAGGCCCCGCCGTTGACAACGGCTTCTACTATGATTTTGACGTTGAAAAGCCCTTCACAAGAGAGGACCTCGACAAAATCACCGCCGAGATGAAGAAGATTGTAAAATCAAAGATCGCAGTCGAGAGATTCGAGCTTGAGCCCGACGAGGCGGTAAAGCTTTTAGAGAAAATGAACGAGCCCTACAAGGTTGAGCTCTGTAAGGAGCACACAGACAAGGGCGAAAAAATCAGCTTTTACAAGCAGGACGATTTCACCGACCTTTGCGCGGGTCCTCACCTTATGGACGTAAGCGCGATAAAGGCGATCGCCCTCACAAACTGCACAGGCGCTTACTGGCGCGGAGACGCCAAGAACGCTCAGCTCTGCCGTGTTTACGGCGTTGCCTTCCCGAAGGCTTCCATGCTTGAGGAGCATCTGAAGATGATGGAGGAGGCGAAGCTCCGCGACCACAACAAGCTCGGACGTGAGCTCGAGCTCTTTACAACGGTCGATTATATCGGTCAGGGCCTCCCGATTATGCTCCCCAAGGGCGCGAGAATCATTCAGCTTTTGCAGCGCTTTGTTGAGGACGAGGAGCAGAAGAGGGGCTGGCTTTTGACAAAAACTCCGTTTATGGCTAAGTCCGACCTCTACAAAATCAGCGGTCACTGGGATCACTACGAGGACGGAATGTTCGTACTCGGCGACCCCGAGAAGGACGACGAGGTTTTCGCGCTCCGTCCGATGACCTGTCCGTTCCAGTATCAGGCTTACCTCAACCGTCAGCGCTCCTACCGCGACCTCCCGCTCAGATACAACGAGACCTCAACTCTGTTCAGAAACGAGGCGTCGGGTGAAATGCACGGTCTTATCCGCGTGCGTCAGTTTACGATCTCCGAGGGTCACCTTATGTGTACTCCCGAGCAGCTCGAGGACGAGTTCAGAAGCTGTCTTGAGCTTGCTATCTTTATGCTAAAGACTGTCGGTCTTTACGAGGACGTAAGCTACCGTTTCTCACAGTGGGATCCTAATGACAGAGAGAAATACATCGGCACAGAGGAGCAGTGGGACGAGGCTCAGTCAACAATGCAGAGAATCCTCGACCACCTCGAGATTTCCTACGAAATCGGCGTAGGCGAGGCTGCGTTCTACGGTCCCAAGCTCGATATACAGATCAAGAACGTTTACGGTAAGGAGGATACCCTGATTACAATTCAGGTTGACCAGATGCTCGCCAAGCAGTTCGGTATGGAGTACGTCGACAAGGACGGAAAGAAGAAGAACCCCTACATCATCCACCGTACCTCAATCGGCTGCTACGAGAGAACACTCGCTCTTCTCATTGAGAAGTACGCGGGAGCCTTCCCGATGTGGCTCGCGCCCACACAGGTCAAGATCCTGCCGATTGCCGACCGTCACCTCGACTATGCTTACGACCTTAAAAAGCAGCTTGAGGCAAATGGTATGAGGGTTGAAATCGACGACAGAAGCGAGAAAATCGGCTACAAAATCCGTGAGGCTCAGCTCCAGAAGGTGCCCTATATGTTCGTAGTCGGCGACAAGGACATCGAGAACAACGCCGTTTCCGTCCGTCACAGAAAGGACGGCGACCTCGGCTCTATGCCGCTCGAGAGCTTCATCGAAATGGCTGTAAAGGAAATAGAGACCAAGGAGATCAAATAATCAGATGCTTAAAAACACCTATAACAAGGGTTTTGGCTACAGAAGAAGAAGCAAACGGCGCTTCGGCAAAAAGGGAGTTTCCTACCGCACAACGCGGTACACCGCTCCCGTAAAGAATTTGCCGACCGACTCCTTTGAGGAATCGACCACAACGCTCAGGCTCGTTCGTCTGATTGTAGGTATCGCGCTTATCGCGGTTGTGGTCGGTACCGTGATCACGGGCTCGTTTATGTTCGGCGCTCCCGTCGCGCTTGAACATTCCGAGGAGTATTCGAGGTCGGATGACTCAAGCTCGGAGCTTCTTAGGGTAATCAACAAGTCCAACCCTGTCGAGAAGAGCTACGTTCCCGAGCTTGTGGACGTCGACGGAAAGGTGTTTGTAAATATAATCGCCTATCCGAGCCTGAAAGCTATGCTCGACGCGGCTCAAAAGGACAACGTCAATCTTCTTCTTGACTATGCCTACATCTCCTACGACGAGCAGGCTCGTCTTTACAAAAAGAAGTTCAGGGCGTATGTCAAAAAGTACGGTCTGACCGACGTTAAGGCGGAGGCGAAAACCGTAGTCACCGTTCCTCAGGCGGGCAGAAGCGAGTTCCAGTCGGGAATGATAGTCAGCTTTAAGTCCAACGAGGGAGTGAAGTTCGCTTACTCAAAGGCTTACGACTGGCTGATACGTAATTGTATCAATTACGGCTTTGTGCTTCGTTATCCGCCCGACAAAACCGCCGAAACCTCTATGAAAGCCAATTACTGCGCGTTCCGCTACGTCGGCGCCGAAAACGCTGTCGTAATGCGCAGTTTGAATATGTGTCTTAATGAATACAGTGTTTATATCAATTCCAGAGGATAGAGGGAATATTGAAAAAATCAAGCAAAAATTTCGTAAAAACACTTGCATTTTTCAGAATAATGTTGTATAATTCAAATGTTATGTTGATTATATCCCGAACGAGGTGAATAAAATGAAAAACGGAATCCATCCAAAGTACGAGCAGACAACTGTTACCTGCGCTTGCGGCAACGTAATCGAGACAGGTTCTACAAAGAAGGACATCCGCGTGGAAGTTTGTTCCAAGTGCCACCCCTTCTTCACAGGTAAGCAGAAGCTTGTTGATACAGGCGGACGCGTAGACAGATTTAAAAAGCGTTTCAATATGAAATAATGAAATTGCAGAGGGCTGTTGCGAAGCGCAACGGCCCTGTTTTTCAGTTAGAGGACAAATAATGACTTCATACAAAACCGTTAAGTCCGAAAACAGCGCAGAGTTTGTCGAAAAGCACTCGCGCTTTATCGGCTATTGCAAGCCCGTCACGACCGAGGCCGAGGCGATTGATTTTATCAATATGATAAAGAAAAAGCACTGGGACGCTCGTCACAACTGCTATGCCTACAGCCTCAGGGCAAATCAGACAAAGCGCTACAGCGACGACGGCGAGCCCTCGTGCACAGCGGGTATGCCGATTCTCGACATTATTAACAAAAGCTCGGTGACCGACGTTGTCGTCGTAGTGACCCGTTATTTCGGCGGGATCCTCCTCGGTACGGGCGGACTCGTCCGCGCTTATTCCCAAGGGTGCAAAATCGCCCTCGAAGCGGGGGGAATTGTCGAAATGCGTCTGTGCTCGGAGTGCGTTCTGCGTTGCCCGTACACCCTTTACGGCAAGCTCAACACCCTAATAATCGAAAAGGGCGGTGTGATTGACAGCACCGACTACGCCGATGACGTCAGATTGGGCTTTCACATCCCGACCGAGGATATCCCAAGCTTGGACAAAGCTCTCGCCGACGCGACATCGGGTTCGTTAAAAACCGAAATTATCGGTGAAAAATACTTTGAAACGGACATATTTTAAGTTTTTTCAAAAAATTTAGGAATTTTTAATAAATAATCGTATATATAAACAGCGAAACAAAACGGAGGTGAGCGAATGGCTTTGCCCGAGAGCTTTATAACTGAGCTTAAGGAGCGCAACGATATTACCGATGTGGCGTCCTCATACGTGAACCTCAAGCGTCGCGGTCGGAATATGGTCGGGCTTTGTCCGTTCCACAACGAGAAAACTCCTTCGTTTAACATCTATTCCGAGAACGGCTCGTTTTACTGCTTCGGCTGCGGAGCAGGCGGCGATGTAATCACCTTTATGATGAAGATTGAGGGGCTCGATTATATCGAGGCGGTGAAGGCTCTGGCTCAGAGGTGCGGGATGAATATGCCCGAGGACGGCTACGACGATTCAATGTCGGCGCTCCGAAAGAGAATTTACGAGGCTAACCGTGAGGCGGCTAGGTATTTTTACCGAACGCTGTACTCGAAAAATGGCTTGATCGGGCTCGACTACTTCCACGGAAGGGCTCTGACGGATAAGACTATCCGTCATTTCGGTCTCGGCTACGCAGACCCCGACTCATATTCGCTTTGCAATCATCTTCGCTCACTCGGCTTTAAGAACAGCGAGATCGTCGCCGCGAACCTCGCGTTTCAGCGGGATAACGGCAGTATTTTCGACAGGTTCAGGGACAGGGTTATGTTCCCGATCATAGATTTGAGAGGAAACGTTATTGCCTTCGGCGGCAGGATTATGACCGACCAAAAGCCAAAGTATCTGAACACCTCCGACACCCCTGTTTTCAAGAAGAGCGCAAACCTCTTTTCGCTCAACAACGCTAAGAATTCGGGAGAGAGGGCTCTTATTCTATGCGAGGGCTATATGGATGTAATCGCCGTTAATCAGGCGGGCTTTGAGAACGCCGTCGCGACGCTCGGAACGGCTCTCACAAGCGAGCAGGCGCGGCTTATGAAGCGATACGCCGACGAGGTTATAATCTGCTACGACTCCGACGAGGCGGGGCAGAAGGCGACTGCGAGGGCGATTGAACTGCTAAGACAGGCGGGACTGCTCATAAAGGTAATCTCGATCCCGCAGGGCAAGGATCCCGACGAGTTTCTCCGCAACAAGGGCAGCGAGGCTCACGACGCGTTCAAGAACGTGCTCGAGCGAAGCGGAAACGACCTTGAGTACCGTTTCCAAAAGCTCAGAAAGGCGTACAACCTCTCAGAGCCCGAGCAGAAGGTAGCGTTTTTGACCGAGACGGTCAAAATCCTTGCATCTCTCGAGAGCTCGATCGAACGGGATGTGTATATCTCAAAGCTCTCAAAGGAGACCGAGGTCGCCCCCGACGCGATAAAGCAGCAGATGAATAAGCTAATAAAGCGCAAGGCATACTCTAAGCGCAGGGATGACTTCCGCGAAATCAGCAAGAGTCTCAGCGGGAGAAACGACAGGCTCAACCCCGAGCGCTACAAAAAGCCGAGGGCTGCCGTTGCCGAGGAGAGCGTGATTTCGTATTTGCTCCTTCATCCCGACAAGCTCGACTTTATCAGCTCGCAGCTTGACGAGGAAAAATTTCAGACGGAATTTTACAGAAGGTTATATATATATTTCTCAGAAAGAATTAAAAACGGTTATGACCCGATGTCACAGGTGTCGGGAGATTTTACACAGGAGGAAACCTCGGGGATTTTTAAGCTTATTGATTCGGATTTTGCCCGAATGGCGACGGAGAAAACCCTCAGGGAAAACATAGAAGTAATTAACGACGAGTTTTCAAAGCTGAAAACAGCCGATATTTCAAGCGCGTCCGACGAGGACATCGCGGAAAGGCTGAGAAGGCTGAAAGAAAGTCGTCAGTAATGAAAGGATAGGACTTATGGGACAGCAGGACAAGAAAACTATAATCAAGGAGCTGACAGAACTCGGCAAGCAGAAGGGAAGCCTTACAAATGACGAGATTATGGAGGCTCTCGGCGAAATCGAATTCAAGCCCGAGGAGCTCGAAAAGCTCTACGACAGCCTTGAGCAGCAGGGTATTGAAATCAACGAGGATATCGTAAATATCGACTTCGACGATATCGCCATTGTTGAGGACAAAAAGGACGACGGCGACACAGCCACAATCGACGACCCCGTTAAGGTCTATCTAAAGGAAATCGGACGCGTTCCGCTTCTTTCTCCCGAGGAGGAAATCGAGCTCGCGATCAAAATATCCGAGGGCGACGTTCAGGCGAAAAAGCGTCTCTCGGAGGCTAACCTCAGACTCGTTGTAAGTATAGCGAAGCGCTACCTCGGAAGAGGTATGCAGTTCCTCGATTTGATTCAGGAGGGTAACCTCGGTCTGATTAAGGCGGTCGAGAAATTCGACTACACAAAGGGCTTTAAGTTTTCTACATACGCCACATGGTGGATTCGTCAGGCTATCACCAGAGCGATCGCCGACCAGGCGAGGACAATCAGAATCCCTGTCCATATGGTTGAGACAATCAACAAGGTCAAGAAGGTAAGCACTCATATTCTGCACGAAAAGGGTCACGAGCCCTCGTCGGAGGAGATTGCCGAGAAGCTTGATATTTCCGTTGAGAAGGTCAGAGAAATCGTAAGGGTTGCTCAGGAGCCTGTTTCCCTCGAGACGCCGATAGGCGAGGAGGAGGACAGCCACCTCGGCGACTTCATCCCCGACAGCGACACCCCTGCTCCCGTGGACGAGGCGTCACACGCGCTGTTGAAGGAGCAGCTCGAGGAGGTTCTCAGAACGCTCACCCCGAGAGAGGCGAAGGTTCTCAGACTGCGCTTCGGTCTTGAGGACGGCAAGAGCCGCACACTCGAGGAGGTAGGCACCGAGTTTAAGGTAACCAGAGAGCGTATCCGTCAGATTGAGGCAAAGGCGCTCAGAAAGCTCCGTCACCCCTCAAGAAGCAAAAAGCTAAAGGATTACCTTGATTAATTGAAAATAGATAATTAAAAATGAAGGTCGGGCAGAAAGGTTCATCTTAAATGAACTTCTCTGCCCGACCATAATTTTCAATTAGATTAAAAGTCTCGTTCCGGGGTAGAGCATATTCGGGTTGCACATTCCGTTTTTCTTTGCGAGCTCGTCTACCGTTGTGCCGAAGCGCTGCGCTATCGACCACAGCGTATCTCCGGGGCGGGTAACATAGACAAAGCCCGATTTTTCCTCGGTGTCAACGGGAATCGTCAGCTTCTGACCCACGTAAATCATATTCGGGTCCTGAATGTTGTTGTATCTGAGAATTTTTTCTACTGTTGTGCCGAAAAAGTTGGCTATTCCGAAAAGCGTGTTGCCTTTTCTTACTGTATAAATTGCGGTTTCCATATCTTCCTCCATTCAGTACATCATATGCCCGTCGTCCGACTTGGTGTCAAATCCGTTAAAATGCACTAAAATGAACCTCATTTTTCTACATTCTATTATTCTGAATAAGAAATATATATTGTGACGTATTTGGTAAAATATATTTTGTATAGGTATGTAACGGAGGCAGTATGATTTTATGAAACGCGCCTTATCAATTTTTCTGATTATTACTCTCCTTGCCGTCTTTTTGACGCCTCTTTCGGCTGACGCGGCAAAGGATTATCACGCTTACGCTCAAAGGCTCGACCGACGCTCGTACGACGGTCAGCTCGGAGCTGAGTATACAAAGCGCTTTACGACCTTCCGCGTATGGGCTCCGACCAGCGACAACGTTAAGGTCAGGTTCTATAAGAGCGGAACCGCGAAGAAATACTACAAGGAAGCGCCTATGACCTTTTTCAGGGATATCGGCGTTTGGAAGGCGGTCGTAAAGGGCAACCTTAAAAATGTTTACTACACCTACGTCTTTGAGAGAAAGGGCAGGTTCTACGAGACCTACGACCTCTACGCAAAGGCGTGCGGGCTCAACGGAAAGCGCAGTATGGTGCTCGACCTCGACTCGACCAACCCTCAGGGCTGGGACAACGACCACCACGTCGTTGTTGAAAACCAGACCGACGCTAAAATCTGGGAGGTTCATATCGCGGACTTTTCATACTCTAAGTCGAGCGGAGTCAGCGAGAAGAACAGGGGAAAGTACCTCGCGTTTACCGAGACGGGCACAACCGTAAACAGCGTTTCGGGCGCTCAACCGACCTGTGTAGATTACTTGAAGCAGCTCGGAGTAAACTATGTGCACATTAACCCGTTTTACGACTTCGGCTCGGTTGACGAGGGCGACAAAAGCGGAAAGGACTCAAATTTCAACTGGGGCTACGACCCTGTCAATTACAACGTCCCCGAGGGCTCCTACAGCTCCGACCCTGCTCACGGCGCAGTCAGAATCAAGGAATGCAAAAGGATGATTCAGGCGCTTCACAGCGCGGGTATCGGCGTTATAATGGACGTCGTGTACAACCACACTCAGAAGTGGAAGGACTCCGCGTTCAACCTTACGGTGCCGAATTATTACTACAGACTCAATCCCGACGGAACATTCTCTAACGGCTCCGGCTGCGGCAACGACACTGCCTCCGAGCACAGGATGTTCTCGAAATATATGGTCGACTCTGTCAAATACTGGGCGAGCGAGTACCACATCGACGGCTTCCGCTTTGATTTGATGGGCTTGCACGACGTCGACACAATGAACACAATCAGACACGAGCTCGACTCCCTTGTAAGCGGGGAAAAGCTTTTGATGTACGGAGAGGCGTGGAATCTTAAAACCGCCGCCGCCGACGGCACGGTTCTCGCCAATCAGGACAACGTGCAAAAGCTTGACAGCCGTATAGCCGCATTTGACGACACCTTCCGCGACGCCGTGAAGGGAAGTACCGCGGGGATGGACAAGGGCTTTGTTCAGTCCTCGGGCTCAAAGGCTAACCTTAAAACGGGAATTATGGCTCAGTCCAACACGACCACGGGTTGGGCGAAGGCTCCGACTCAGACGGTGACCTACGCCTCCTGTCACGACAATCTGACCTTGTGGGATAAGCTCGTGCTTTCCGTTAAGGGAAAGGACAAGGATTATCACAAACGCTACAACGATTTGGTCGCTATGAACAAGCTTTCGGCGGCGATTACCTTTACCTCGCAGGGAATACCCTTTATCCTTGCGGGCGAGGAGTTCTGCCGAACCAAGGAGGGCGACGAGAACAGCTACAAGTCGGGCTTTAAGAAGAACGCCCTCGACTGGAACTCGCTTTACACCTTCGGCGACGTGAGCGACTATTACCGCGGTCTTATTGAGGTCAGGGATAGAATTAGTGTTTTCAGAGACCCGACAAACACCGCGGCGAACTCGCTTGAGTTTCTTACCGAGGTTCCCTCGGGCGTCGTGGCGTACACCGCTGAGGATTCCGTCTATGGAAAGGTATGCGTGATTTTCAACAGCTCCTTTGAAAAGGTCACGGTAAAGACCGCGGGACGCTGGGTAAAAATCGTTGACGGCTCCTTCGCGGGAATGAAAAACCTCGCGAATGTAACCGACAAGGTCGAGGTTGATAAAAGCTCAGCCTGCGTCCTCGTCTCAAAGGAGGGCTTCGATTCCGCTAAGCCCGAGTTAAAAACGGGCAAGGTCGTTGTAAGATACACCGAAAACGACGAGGTTTTCAAGAGCTGTGTCCTCAACGGCACGATAGGGGACAGCTTCTCCGTTTCTCCTCTGACCGAGGTTCAGATGGAGTACAATATTGTCGGCAAATCAGGTACCGAGGGCTCCTTTTCCGAGGAAGTCCGCTACTGTGATTTTGAGTGCGAAAAGTACGACGGAAGCTACTCGGCGGTCACGTTTGAGTGCGTGGACGGCGCGTCCGGTAAGGTTATCGGTGACTCGACGGTTATGACCAACCGAATCGGTCAGCCCTACAAAACGCTTTCGATCCCGACGATTCAGGGCTTCTCCCTTGACCTCGACAGGCTGCCCGCCAACGGCTGCGGAGCCTTCTCTAAGGACAGTATTAAGGTGACCTACGTATATAATAAGAACACCTCGGACGACAACACCTGCGTCGTCAATATCGTCTATATGGCGACGGACGGAAAAATCCTCGGAACCGACACTCTCAGCGGCGACATAGACTCTCCGTACAGTACAAGCAAGATCGACTTCGAGGGTTACAGCTTCGTTCAGGCGACCGACAACAGCAAGGGCAGCTACTCCTCGTCGGAGCAGAACGTGCTCTATATCTACGAGCCTGTTTCCCCGCTCGAGTTGGTAACGACCGTTGTTATTATTGTTATTTTTGTCCTCGCGGCGGGCGCGTTCGTGTTCTTCGCGTATAAAAGACGTAAAAAAGAACTGATGTCAAAAATAGAGATTTCATAATCTCTTAAAATAAGTAAATTATTCCTGAAAAAGGAAAAGGAGGAATTAAATATGGCAAAAAAACTTTTGTCAGCACTGCTTTCCGTTATGTTAGTGGCGTCGTCCGCGGTAATGGCAAGCGCCGCCGACACCTCTAAGGTAGAGACGGGCTTGGACACCGATTACTCAAACGCTTCTCAACAGCTTGACGACACCTACGGTTATGACGGAAATGACCTGGGCGCGACCTATTCACCCGAGGGTACCACCTTCAAGGTATGGGCTCCGACAGCTCAGGACATGAAGCTTAACCTGTACACAACGGGTAGCGACAGCGAGGAAGGCGCCGAAAAAATCAGCACAACCAAGATGAACTATGACGACAAATCGGGAATCTGGTCGCTGAAGGTTGACGGCGACCTCAAGAACAAGTATTACACTTATTCCGTAATCGCTAAGAACGTCACAGGCAAAAAGGTCACAAACAAGGAGACGCAGGATATCTATTCCTACGCAACAGGCGTCAACGGCAAGCGTACGCAGATCGTTGACCTCAAGGACACAGACCCCGAGGGCTGGGACAAGGATACTCACGTTGTTCTCGACAGAGTCACCGATTCCTACGTTTGGGAGGTTCACGTAAAGGACTTCTCATACGCGAAGAATTCGGGCGTAAGCGAGGCTAACCGAGGCAAGTACCTTGCCTTCACCGAGGAGGGCACGACTCTCAACAACGAGGGCAAAATCTCGACCTGTATCGACTACCTCAAAAAGCAGGGAGTCACAACGGTTCAGATCAACCCCTTCTATGACTTCGGCTCAGTCGACGAGGGCGGCAGCGACACTCAGTTCAACTGGGGCTACGATCCTGTCAACTACAACGTTCCCGAGGGCTCATACTCGAGCAATCCTTACGACGGCAACGTCAGAATCAAGGAATGTAAGCAGATGATTCAGGCTCTCCATAAGGCGGGTATCTCCGTTGTTATGGACGTTGTTTACAACCACACCTACTCCGCGGACTCCTGCTTTGAGGCGGTTGTTCCGAATTACTACTACAGAATGAACGCCAACGGCACATACTCGAACGGCTCGGGCTGCGGTAACGAGACAGCCTCCGAGCGTCGTATGTTCCGCAACTTTATGGTACAGTCCTGCCTCTACTGGGTCAACGAGTACCACGTCGACGGCTTCCGCTTCGACCTTATGGCTCTGCATGATTGCGAGGCTATGAACGTTATCCGCGAAAAGCTCGACGAGATCGATCCGAGACTTTCAATGTGGGGCGAAGGCTGGACAGGCGGTTCAACAAACACACCCGCCAAGACCTACACAGGCGCTAACTTCCGCGGCGCTAAGCAGCAGGCGGCGGGCTCTCTCAACGAGAGAATCGCGTTCTTCAGCGACGAGTACCGTGACGGTCTCAAGGGCTCTGTCTTTGAGATGAAGGGCATGGGCTGGCTCCAGGGCGGCGGCAGCTACAAGACAATCAACCTCGGCGTACAGGCTAACCCCTCGAACTACCACGCTAAGTCTCAGACTCAGGTTGTATCTTATACTTCCTGCCACGACAACCAGACTCTTTGGGACAGACTCGCGTTCTCGCAGGATCTCGACGATTATTTCCGCGCGCGCAACTCCGTACTCGTAGCAGAGAACAAGCTCGCGGGCGGTATGCTCAACATGTCCCAGGGTATTATGTTCACCCTCGCGGGCGAAGAAATGGGACGCTCCAAGGACAACGACCACAACAGCTACAAGAGCTCCGCGACTCTCAATATGATCGACTGGGAGCTCGTTAAGACAAACGCCGATATCGTTTCCTACTACGCCGGAATGAAAGAAATCAGAAACGCTTTCTCACCCTTCGGCGCGACAAAGAACGAGGGCTTTACCTACAAGAGCGAGCCGATTGACCCGACCTACAGCGACAGCGGTGTATTAACCGGCTCAAAGGGCTACATCGGTCAGTGGACAAACACAGCCGAGGGCGAGTGGAAGAACCTCGTTGTTCTCGCAAACAACAAGGAAAATGACCTTGAGGTCACAATCGACAACCCGAACACAAAGTGGGTCGTTATTGCCGACGCTGCTCAGGCAGGCACAAAGAAAATCAGAACCAACGATTCCAACACCTTCGCGCTTCCCGCTCGTTCAATGATTGTTGCTGTTGACGAGGACAGCTTCAACAGCGCCGCGGTCAAGTCTGACAGAGGCGTTGTAAGCGTAAAGGCTGTCAACAATATCACAAACACAGTAATCGACGAGTACTCAATCACTGGCAAAATCGGCGACGCTTACGAGGTTAAGATTCCCGACACGCTCGGTTCCGAGTTCGATATGGTAAGCTTTGAGGGCGAGCTTGAGGGCACATTCTCCGAGGAAGCAAAGGACGTTAAGCTCTACTTCTCATACTACGTTCCCGATTCCGTCAAGAAGGATATTAACGGCGACGGAAAGTCCAACATCAAGGACGCTACCTTTATTCAGAAGGCTCTCATCAAGAAGGTCACAATGACTGCCGAGCAGGAGAAGCTTGCTGACGTTAACCTCAGCGGAAACGTAAGCATTTCCGATGTAACAATGCTTCAGAAGTACTTTGCGGATATGAGCGTCGGCTCGGGTACTGTAACCGTTAACTATTACAAGGACGGCACCGACGAGAAGATTGCCGATTCCGTTGAGTACAAGGGCAAGGTCGGCGAGCAGTTCGCTCCCGTACCCGTAACGGCTCTTGGTTACGTTATTAACGAGGAGAAGCTCCCTGCTTCAACAGTTACAGTTCCTTACGGCAACGCTACTGTCAACTACTACTACAAGAAGGGTTCCTCAATTGTCAACGTTTACGTCAAGCACAGCGGCTCAAAGACTTGGGATCCGAACCTCTACGTATGGGGTAACAAGAACGGAGTTGACTCATCAGGCTATACAGGCAACTGGCCCGGAAAGAAGCTCACAAAGGCTGACGGCGAGAACTGGTACAAGTACACCTTCTCGGCAAGCTCGGGCGACGATTCCTACAACGTTATCGTTAACGACGGCACAATGCAGTCGGGCGACTGCAAGGGCTTTGTTCAGAACAACCTTTGGGTCGTAATCGACGACGGTAAGGACGGAGTAAACCTCAAGTTCTATGACACCGACCCCGACAAAACCCCGACAGCAAAACCCTTCTTCGAAGGCTAACCCGAGTACCTCGCCCGAGAGCCTCGGGACGCATAGCTGCCTTTGGAAAGGTTTTAGCTTAGCATAAAAGTTCATCAACGGCAGGACTGACGTTTTGTTTGGTTCTGCCGTTTATGTTTAAGTAAGAAGTAAAAAGTAAAAAGTAAAAGAGTAAGGTCAGGCTTTTACACCTGACCTTATATAGTTGTATGACGGGCATATCAATGCTCTGTGGTGAAAGTCCACCGAGGCGTAGTTACCGACGAACTCAAAAGTGACTCCCAAGGTTTGTATCGTGAGGTACAGGCGAGAAGAAGGGATAGCAAAATCGTAGCCTGACGAACAGAAACCTGATACGAAGGCGCATTAAGCGGATAAGTTGGCAACTAGCAATGAAGTCCAAAAGGTAACCGTAACCTTAATGTGTAAATC
>JAFNSO010000085.1 GCA_017384945.1 Ruminococcus sp.
AGCGCTGGAAAATATCAAAAAACAGTCCGCCGAGTACAGAAAGCTCTTTCTTGTACAACTGTTGGCGTCTCTGCTTTCGGCAGTGATGATAGTCGGCGGAATCTTTACAATGAACATCGGCTTCCGTTCGGATTTGGTAGCCGCATATGAGAGAGAGTACGCGAGCTTCGTGAGCGAGTGCAAAAGCGGGAACACCTCCGAATCAATTCGGATAGGACTCTCGATTATAAACAATCCTTCGTATTCATCGGAAATCAACGGCGCGAAAAAGTCCGAGATTCTTCATATGATAGGCAATTGCTATCTCGACGAGGAGAATTATCCGAATGCCTCACGCTATTTTTCCCTAGCGATTGATTGCGCCGAACCCGATAAAATTGCCGTCTATTGCAGAGACCTGGCGATATCTCTCGCGGGGGAGGGCAAAACCGCCGAGGCAAAACAGACTCTCGAAAAGGCGAGACAAAACCTTGCGTCCGACTATACGATTGAATTGATTGAAGCGGGAATCGACTATTCGCTCGGAAAATACTCGAATGTGCGCGATACCCTGCGGTCGGTAATCGAAAGAATGCCGCAGAGCTGCGAGGACAGGTATTCGGCGTATATTCTGCTCGGCGATTCGCTGATGGAGCTTGAGGATTACCGCGGGGCTTACGTAGCGTTCAATAACGCCGTTATTATTGAAAAAAGCGCGGCGTCCCTCAGAAGACAGGGCAGCGCGGCGCTCGCGGCGGCGTTCAAAGAGTCGGATATGGATTTGTGCGGAGAGGCTTTTTCAACCTTTAAAACCCTCTGCTCCGATTACAGCGCGACTACCGACGACATAATCAATCTCGCTCAGGCGTGCGTAAAGCTCAGGCGGGTTTCCTCCTATGAGGAATGTAAGAAAATGCTTGTCGATTACTGCCGTAATAAGGAGGATTTCCGCGTTTATGTAATGCTTATAAGACTCGCTGCCCAGACGAACGACGTAAATATCGGCGAGTATCTTACCACGGCTCACAGAATCTACGACGGTCTTTCGGAAAAGGAAAAGGCTCTCGTCGATGAAAAAGCAATGTCGGAGGTCAAATACTATTACAGAATTTGCTTTGAAAAGGATTGGTAAGTGTGAATCTGCTTGTATTGCTCGGAGCTATGATTTGCGCGGCGGGAGTTTTCCTGCTTGTGCTTACTCAGCTCGTTTTAAGGAAAAAGATGAAAGAGCTTGACAAAAACTGGACAGGAGGCGACAGTAATGAAATGTCCTAATTGCAGATGTATTGTTCCGTCAAACGAGAAAAGCTGCGGATACTGCGGCTATGTTTTCCGCGACGACGACGTGACCGTAGCGACCGATTTTCCTCAGTACAGACAGCCGAGGAGGAGACGCGACTATGATTACGGTTATTATGATTACCGCGATTATTATGACAGATACGAGGATTACGACTTTGGCTATTATCCCGCCGCTTGCGTCAATCCCCGCAAGGTGAGAAAAACCTTTGAAATTGACAACACGACCCTGCTGCTTGTTCTCGTCTGTATGAATTTGCTGTTGCTGTTGCTGTTTCTGGGGATTTTGCTTGTATTGATTTGATTCGTTTGAATCGCCGATTTACGCCTTATCCGCCCACAGTAAGGTTGTAAATAACTTTAATGACTATTTGTGGGCGGAAAGGGTAAGGCGATTTTATGTCTACAAAAAAACTGATTATTCTGTTGATACCGCTTCTTGTTATTCTTATCGCTCTGGGCGGCGTGTTGGTTTTGCTCCCGGGGAAAAGCAACGTTTACTACGAGGAGCTGAGCACTGCCCGTAAGCTCAGTCAGTCGGGCGATTTTAATCAGGCGGTTGTCTACTACACAAAGGCTATCAGTGAGGATAATAAACAGGTTGACGCGTATCTGGAGCTTGCCAAGGTTTATTTTGAGAATCTTAATCAGCCCGCGAAGGCTCTTCAGATCCTTTCAAGCGGAATCCTTGCGACCAATTCAAATGAACTGAAAATCAGTTATGACAATTACCTCGCGCAAAATTCGGGAACAACTCCCGTTGAGCAGGTCACAAAGGAGGGGACAAATTATAAAATCACCTTCAATGACGAAATAATCAACACCTTCGCGATGTTTACATTTGAGAAATACACCCAAAACTGCACCGAGGTTTCGCCAAACTGCAATAACGGTCTGTACACTGTAAGGTATCAGCAGTTCAACGCTACCTTTGAGTATAAAAACTCCGTTGAGAACCCCGCGCTCGTCAACACCACGGAAGGAAAGCCTTACGCAAACTCACGTCCAAGCGCGATTATTATCGATGATATTTCTTCGATTATCAATTTTGTCGACGGAAGCGCGAGCTTAAAAACGCTCGAGGAGATGGGAGCGAGTAATGTTGCGCTTGGTACTTATGACAACGAGTTAAAGAGCAAAACGGTTTCACTTTCATATGACAGCTGCAAGCTTGTTATCACCTGTGACGACAACGGAACGATTACAACCAAGTCCACTTGCCGCATTATCCCGACTCAGAGCGCGGGAGCGAAGAAGGTCAACGTTTCGGGCTCGATTATCGACGTTACAACAAAGGATCCCATTACCAAGTCGGCGATCTTGACCTTCAGAGAGGGCAAGGACAACGAAAGCGGCAATGTGTCGGAAACCTGCGAGAGCAGCGACGGAACATATACCGTTGACCTTGCGCCTGCCGATTACACGGTTGAAATCAAAGCCGACGGTTATACTACAGAGTACTTTGATTTGTATGTTGCCGATACAAACGGCTCAATCACACAGGACTTCAGCATTTCTCCCGAGCTCGGCGCTGATGAAATCAGGATTGTTCTTGAGTGGAACAGCGCTCCGAGAGACCTCGATTCTCACCTTGAGGGTCAGACCTCGGGCGGTACGGACATACACGTGTATTTTGAGAATCCCTCAGCCTTCGAGGACGGAGATGATGTAGCGAAGCTCGACGTGGATGAAAGAGACGGCTACGGCCCCGAGACAATTACCCTTTCAAAGACTGCGGGCTCATATCACTACTATGTTTACAGATTCTCTTCCGACAGCTCAATCGGAGAATCAGGATGTACCGTTAAGATTTACGAGGGTAATTCATCCTCACCGAAGGTTATAACCCCGCCCGATGACGTCGATGACATTCAGTGGGATGTCTGTGACATCAATAACGGAAAGGTTGAAAACATCAACGGAAGCTATTAATGGGAATATTAATAATTGTTCTGACGGTTCTTGTTTCTGCCGCGGCTGTTGTCTTTGCGGTTGTCAGACATTCGCGTAAGACCGAAATGCTCAGGTGCAGGGTCGCGGCGGCAAATCTTATCAGAGAGGAATTGCTCAACTATTCCTTAAACAATCCGCTCAACAAAAGCGGCGCCGACGCTCCCTGTGAGACAAGGTGTATGATTTACATAAAAACAATAAACGCGGTAAAAAAGCAGAAGTTTGTATTTATCGCGGATAAAACTGTCAGTGTTGGCAGAGACGCCGAGCAAAGCAACGTTTACATAAACGATAATTCCGTTTCAAAAAAGCATTGTCTGATTTTCGCGCGCAATAACGAGGTTTATATAAAGGACCTTGGTTCGAACAACGGCTTTTGTGTTCAGAGGGGTCTTTTCGGCTCGTATCAAATCGGCAGCGGAGAGACCATACGGCTTAAGGACAATGATACTTTGATTATCTGTTCCGCTGAGCTGAAAATAAAGCTGTTTTGCTTTAACATCAACGATTTATAACTGCCTAAAGGCAGAGTCTTTCATAGGGCAACGCGGCATCTGCCCGTTGCCCTTAAGCGTTACGTCATGGAGTAAGCTTATGATACTTATGCTTTTTAAGAGACATTTTCTCAAGGAAATTGTTCTCCCCGATACCGATAATCCCGATTACAGAATAATGATGAAAAGCTCATTCGGTTTCAAAAAGCCCTTCTTTCTGCGTTTTGAAATCAGAAACGGGAGTTTTACTCTGCTTTCGTCCTCGGGCTACAATATTCTTTCGGGAAATCTGACTGTCGAAAGCGTCGCGCTCTCCGACGGAGCGGTGATTACTCTGAGCACGTATGACAAGGAAATATTCAGGGCGGCGGTGTTTGACCGTCAGCTTGAAATCTCGCCCTGCCGAAAATTCGTATTCGGTCGGCATGAGGACGTGACGATCGGCAGCGGCGATGACAATACAATCAAATACAACAATATGAATCTCGTCTCCAACCGCCATTGTGTAATAAAGCAGGAGGGCTCACGGAGGGTAATATACGACACCAGCAGCAACGGACTTTATCTGAACAACAAGGCTGTCTCAAAGAGAGCCGTGCTCAGCTTCGGAGATACGATCGAGGTGTTCGGGCTGAGAATCCTGTATTTCGGTGAGGTTTTCTCGGTTATGTCCCGAATCGGAGAATATACCGTTTCGGGCAGGCTTGAGAAATTCCGACCGTATGAGGGTGAACCAAATCACATTCCCGAAAAGCACCGCGAGGTCTATTTCAACCGTTCTCCGCGTGTTATTCCGTCAATCTGTCGGGATAAAATCGTTATAGAACCTCCGACAACGCCCCAGTTTACAAAGAAACGTCCGATGATATTGACTATCGGTCCTTCTCTGACAATGGCTATTCCCATGCTTATGGGCTGTCTTATGATGATTCTCAGCTCATATATGGGAGGTACAATGACGGGAGTTTTTATGTATACGGGTCTTATTACGGCGTTCGGTTCGGCTGTGCTGGGCGCTCTTTGGGCTTTTCTAAACATACGAAACACCCAGAAGGAGGAGGCGGAGAACGAGAATATCCGCTTCAACGCCTACGGCAACTACCTAATTGAGATGTCCGATTATATAAAGGACAAGTATATGAGCAATATCGCTGCTCTGCGTCAGATTTATCCCGAACCGCTGGACTGCTGCTCCTATGATGAGCACTCCTCGCTTCTCTGGAACAGAAACCCCTCCCACGCGGATTTTATGTACTACCGACTCGGAGTGGGAGATACGGATTTTCAAATGGAAATCGAAATCCCGAAGGAGAGATTCTCGCTTACCTTTGATAATCTAAAGGATAAGCCCGCGATGATTTACGAGAACTACCGCTATATGCGTTCTGTTCCCGTTGGGGTCGATTTCTCGGTTTCGAGCCTGTTCGGAATCACGGGCGGAAAATACAAGCGCGGTGTCTATGACGTTGTGAATAACATTATCACCCAGATTGCCGCCACAACCGCCTACACCGACGCGAAAATCGCCTTCTGCGCCGACAAAAATCGTTGCAGGATGAAAAGCTGGGAGTATATAAAGTGGCTTCCTCATACATGGTCTGAAAACCGAAAGTTCAGGTTTTTCGCGACAGACCGTCAGGAGACCGCGGATGTGCTTTTTGAGCTTTCCGAGGTCATCAGAAGAAGAGCCGATTACCAAAGTGATAACCGCAAAAGCTCTTTCCGTCCGCAATATTTTCTGTTTGTATTCGACGCCGAAATGCTCAGAGGAGAGCTGATTTCAAAATATATCTTTGACAGAAACGCCGACTACGGAATCACAACCTTCATTATGGCGGACAACTACAGCAATCTTCCGAATGAATGCGAGCATATTCTGCAAAACGATGGGGAGTTCAAGGGCTATTTCTGCGCCGACAGGCAGTCGAACTCGTATTTCCCGATAGAATATGACAGTATTCCGATTGAAAATCTAAACAGCTTTTCGAGAAAGCTCTCGAATATCAGAATCAAGGAGAACGAGGACGATTCCGTTATCCCGCAGCGGCTTGATTTCTTTGAGATGTACGGCGTTAGCTCTCCCGAGGACTTTGACATCGCGAGATACTGGCGTGAAAACCGCACTTATAATTCTATGAAAGCATTAATAGGCAAAAAGGCGGGCGACGCGAACGTCTATCTCGATATTCACGAGAAGTACCACGGCCCTCACGGACTCGTCGCGGGTACAACGGGCTCGGGCAAAAGTGAACTCATCCAGACCTTTATGCTTTCGCTCGCGATTAATTACAGCCCCGACGACGTCGCCTTCTTTGTAATCGACTTCAAGGGCGGCGGAATGGCAAATTTGTTCAAGCACATTCCCCATATGGCAGGTCAGATTTCCAACCTTTCGGGAAATCAGATTCAGCGCGCCATGATTTCAATAAAAAGTGAAAACCTCCGCCGCCAAAAGCTGTTCGGCGAGTACGGAGTCAATAACATAAACAGCTACACTCAGCTCCACAAAAACGGCGACGCTCCCGAGGCGATACCTCACCTGCTGATTATCATTGACGAGTTCGCCGAGCTGAAGAAGGAGCAGCCCGAGTTTATGGGCGAGCTCATAAGCGTCGCTCAGGTCGGAAGAAGCCTCGGCGTTCATCTTATCCTCGCGACTCAGAAGCCCGCGGGTACGGTAGACGACAATATCTGGTCGAACGCCAAGTTCAGGATCTGTCTCAGGGTTCAGGACAGACAGGACAGTAACGATATGCTTCACAAGCCCGACGCTTCCTTTATCACACAGGCGGGACGCGCGTATTTGCAGGTGGGAAACGACGAGGTTTACGAGCTGTTCCAGTCGGGCTGGAGCGGAGCTCCCTACGAAAGATTTTCGGCAAATTCGGGCTCCGAGCTGGTTACGATGATCACCGATACGGGCAAGGCGGCTCTTATCGGAAGCTATTCAAAGAAAAAACGCAAGGAAGAGGAAAAGCTGAAATGGTACGCCTTCCTCTATGAAACAATAAACAATATCTGCGAGGACAACGAGGAGCTTTATTCGGATTCACGTCTGCCGCAAAGGGTTTTGCAGGCGGCTGCCGATTACGGCTACAACGTAGGCTTCGGCTCCTCCGAGCTTCGTCAGGTACAGAATTTTATTATGCTGTTACCCAACCGCAGAACGGATAAGCTTGAGGCGGCAAGGTACATCTCGGAGCGAGCGGAGCACAGCTCTGTCAAGCTCCCCGAGCTAAAGGACAAAACCCAGCTCGAAACAATCGTGGAGCAGATTATACGGATTTCCGAAAAGGACAAGAGCTACTCAACCCCGAAGCTTTGGCTGGAGCCGCTCGGCGGACATATTCTGCTCAAGGATATCGTGGACATAAACAATTACTCGAGCGTCCTTTCGGGCCGCCGCGCGGGTTTTACGCTGGACGCGGTTGTCGGCTTGTACGACGACCCCCGAAATCAGGCTCAGCTTCCGTTCTCGGTCAACTTCAAGGACGGCGGACACCTTGCCCTGTGCGGTTCTGTTATGAGCGGAAAGAGCACCTTTATGCAGACGATGCTGTTATCGTTTATGCTCAAATACTCACCCGAAATCGTCAACTTCTATATACTCGACTACAGCGGCGGAATGCTCGGCTGTTTCGAGAGCTTTCCGCATACGGGCGGCGTTGTGCTCTCGGGCGACGACGATAAGGCGGACAAGTTGTTCAATATGCTCTCCAAAATGATAAAGGAGCGCAAGTCAAGGCTTAACGGAGGAAGCTACGCGCAGTTTTTGAAGGCTAACGGCAACGTTATGCCCGCCGTTGTGCTCGTAATAGACAACTACGCGGGCTTTGCAGAGAAAACCTCGAACAAATATGACGATTTGATAATCTATCTTTCACGTGAGGGCGCGGGCTTCGGAGTGTATCTCGCGCTGTCCTCGGCGGGCTTCGGTATTTCCGAAATACCCGGAAGGATAGGGGATAATATCAAAACCGTAATCAGCCTTGAAATGAGCGACAGGTTTAAATATATGGACGTCCTCCGCACCACAAGGCTTGATTTGGTTCCCGAAAGCGGAATCAGCGGCAGAGGAATCGGCTACGTAAACGGAACGCTGCTTGAATTCCAGACTGCCCTCGGAATCGACGCCGAGGACGATTACAAGCGCAATAACGCCATAAGCGCTCTCGGAGACGAGGCTTCAAAGCGCTGCAAAAGCCGCGCGGCGCTCATTCCTTCAATTCCGAAGGAGCCCGTATTCGACGATATCTGCGCGCTTGAGGAGTATAAGTCAGCTTTGTCACAGGCTTCTCTTGTGCCGTTCGCTTACAGCCATGAGGACGCGTCTGTTTACAGCATTTCGCTGAGCTCGACCTATTGCTATCTTATTTCGGGTAAGCGCAGAACGGGAAAAACAAACGTAATGAAGCTTATTATGAGCGCGTGCCTGAAAAAGGACGCGGACGTTGTGCTGATAGAAAAGGACAGTGCGGAGCTCAGACGCTTCTTCAAGGACGAGGAGTTTGAGTGTGTAACGGACGACAGCGCTCTTCTAAAGTATTTCCAAAAGCTGACTCCCGAGTTTGTGGAGCGAAACAAAAGGAAAAAGGAGCTCTTGGAGCAGGGTCTCGCGGACGAGGAAATCTTCTGTCAGATGCAGAGCTTCAAGCCCGTATTTATCTTTATCTCGGACTTAAAGCAGTTTTTGGAGTCCGTATATCATCCCGAGGGTGAAATAGGAAATATGAGCGCGTTTTTTGAGAATATCTTTGAAAAAGGAATGCTTCACAACATTTACTTCTTCGCCTGTCTGAATCCCGACGATTCGGCGGAGCTGTCTATGTATAAGTCCTACAGGCTGTTCACCTCGTTCGGCGCGGGTGTTCATCTCGGCGGAAATGTCGCGGGTCAGAGGATATTTGACTTCCGCAACATCCCGTTCTCAGAACTCTCAAAAACCTCAAAGCGCAACGAGGCTCTTACTCCCGCGGAGGATGATACGATCGCTAAGAAGCTCATTGTTCCGCTGATTGGAGGCAGGGTATGATTGTAATGCTTACGTACTCATCCTCGAAACGCGAGCTGAAAGCGATTTGCGACACAGGCGAGGAAACCGCCTGTGTGCTCAGCGACGAGGACTGGGATTTTCTTTCATACAGCGACAGCTCGCTGTTTGAGAAATTTCTGAGCAAAAACCCCTCTGTGGATATTTCCTGCGTGGACGTCGAGGCGAAAAACGGGATAGCCGCCGCGGGAAGGCTCAGGCAAAGTAACGCGAATATGTATCTGATTCTGCTTACAAGTCCAGCTGTTTCTCCCGCCGCGTATATCAGACCGAATATTATGGCAGGCTCTCTTCTTATGAGACCGCTTTCGCGCGAAGCCCTCAAAAGCGTTATTTACGAGGCTTTTCGCGAGTACCTTAAAAAATTCTACAGCGACGATAACGACGACAGCTTCGCGCTCAACTCTCACGAGGGCAGACGGCTGATTCCGTACAGAAGCATTGTGTTCTTCGAGTCCAGAAACAAGCGTATTTATCTTAATACGGGCTCCGACGAGTACTCCTTCTGCGACACCCTCGACAACCTCGAGGACAGGCTTTCGGACGAGTTCATACGCTGTCACAGGAGCTTTATCGTTTCAAAATATCACATAAAAAAGATTCTTTTGTCAAAAAGCACAATCGAAACCGACTGCGGATACTGCGTGCCGCTTTCAAGGTCATACAAAAGCGTCGTAAAGGAGATGAACAAATGAGAACATCCCATTGTTTTACCCTCGAACAGCTCAGCGTTCTGCTCTCGGGAAGCGGCTGCGACGTACTGCGTGGAATCGGCTGCAAAAGCATTGAGCTGAGAAACGAGGATGTAATCAATTCCCTAAACGAGCTTTGCAAAACGGGGGCGCTCACTTCGGACGGCGAGACGTTTTCAATGCGCGACGAAATCAGACCTCTTATCAGAGCGCTCAGCGAGCCGTCGGGGTATCTTTACATAAGAACCCCAAGGACTCAGGCAGCGGATTTGTGCTGCTGCTTTTCCGACGAAATCCTCGTTTGTTCAAGGGACAGCCTTGTTCCCGAGCTTGTAAGACTGAAGCTTACGGACTCGCAGGGGCTTTGCGAGCTTGTTTCACGGCTGTTGCCCGAAAACGAAACCGAGCTTCTTCCCGACGAGACCAGAGCGGAGAGGTTTGAAAGAGAAAGACTTTCGCCCTCCTGCTATGAGGAGCCTATCGGAGCCGACAGTCCGATGCTGTTCAACGCGGAGAGGCTGGACAGGGACGGAGGGCTTCTCGGCAGTCTGAGGATTATTCAGATGAATCTTTACACATATATCGCGTTTTTCGACGGAAAGCGGACTGTTCGCGAGTGTTACACCGCCGCGAACACCTTGAGACTATTCGGGAGGCTGCTATGATTGTTGTTGAGGTTAAATTTCCGATACTTGATACAAGCTACGATTTCAAGCTGGACGAGGACACCCCGGTCAGTCTTATTACGGACGATATGATAGCCGTTATCTCACAGAAGGAGCACAAAAAGCTCAAGGACTCGGACTTTGAGTTTATGCTGTTCAACAGCTCGACCCAAACGGTTCTGACCTCGGGCTGCAGCCTGTATGAGAACGGCGTGAAGTCGGGGGATTCGCTGATTTTGATATAAAAAACGTCATTTGTCACATAAACAGGTCATTTGTCGGATTATAAACATTTTTTTCAAAAAACGAGTATTATAATATCATCCGAAGCAAAAACGGAGAAAAAATAAAAAACGGAGGAATTAAAAATGGCAGGAAATTCTTATAAGGTTACAATAAGCATGCTCACAAAGCAGTGCGAGGATTTGAAAACCCTCAACGAGAGGCTCAAGCAGACCATTCAGAAGATGGAAAATTCCGAGGGCGCTCTGAACAATATGTGGGACGGCGAGGCAAACGACGCCTTCCACGCAGCCTTCAACAACGATAAGGTCAAGATGATGGAGTTCTACAATCTGATTAACAAGTATATCGTTAATCTCAACAACATCGCCGCACGTTACAGTCAGGCTGAAACCGCAAACACCGACATAGCCCGCACAAGAAGCTATTAATGTGAACCGATTTTAAGACAGGAGGAAACGACCATGACAGGAACAATTAAAGTATCACCGCAACAGCTTATCACTACAGCGGAGGAATTCAGAACCCAGAGCGGAGAAATGACTTCGATCACAGGCGAAATGCTCAACCAAGTTGCTTCACTCTCTTCATCTTGGGAGGGCGACACAGCCACAGCTTATCTCACAAAATTCAAGAGTCTCGAAACCGACATCAGCGTGCTCAACAGAATGATTAACGAGCACATCACAGACCTCAAGGATATGGCTGAGAAGTACTCAAGCGCAGAGAACCTCAACACCCAGGACGCTACGTCACTCCAGTCGGGCATTATCAGCTGATAGAAAATGTATATCGATTATACATACCTGACGGAAATAAGACAAAGGCTCGATTCCACAGTGGATTTGCTTTCGCAAAGGCTTGATTCAGTCGTTCGCGTCAGACTGAGGCTTTCTCAGTCTGACTGCGACGACTCAGAAATCAGAAAGCGGAAAAGAAAATCCTGAGTCAAATCCTATATACAAAAAAACTGAGCAGAGCAATCTCGGCGATTATTGAAAGCTTTAAAGAGAGCGAGCAAAAAATCGCCGAGGCTCTCGAGGACGGCGCGGTAATCAAGAAGGATTACTTTTCGCTTGAATCGGAAATAAACGACAGCACAGACTTTGAATGGAGTATAAAATGACAGAATCTAAGGATGCTCTTAGCGTAAATCTTGACAGCCTGAGCAAAAGCGCTCAGCTAATCAAGGCTCAGGCGCAGTGCGTGACTGATAAGTGCGGCGAGATTCAGAGGCTTCTGAAAAAGCTCTCCGAAATAATCGGGGAGGAAGAGTCGAAAAGGCTCTTCGGACAGGACGCGGCAAGCGTCGGGGAGATTTCCCGAAGGGCATTTGAACTCAATATGTTCATAAGCTGCTCGCTCGAGAACTACACCCGAAGCGACACAAGGTGCAAGGAAATCATAAAGGAGCTCGCGTTGTGAAGAACAATGAAATAAATGAGATTATCTCACAGATGGATTCGGCGGTCTGTGAGCTTTTATCGCATTATAACGCCTTGACCGAGGAAGGCGGCAGAGCGTGTGAAAACCTCGGCGAAAGCTCGGAAAAGCTGAGAGCTTTTCTGAGCGAGGATACAGAGTACGCCGAAACGGTGCTTGAAGGCTTTCGGGCGCATATCTCAGAGCTAAGACAAAGCCGTTCGGATTTTGAAGAAGAAGGCGCGCTCGATCCGATTTTACAGTAATGGAGAAAACCGATGGATAACAGCAACAAAATCACCCTTCTGAGGGGAGCGGGAAAGGAACTCGACGAAATCGCGGCGGATATTTCCCGTGAATCGGAGTTTTTTAAGGAAAGCGCGGGCGATATAAAAAAGGCTCTGTCTCTGAGCTCGTCCGACGGACTCGGAGGCTGTTTTGAAAGGCTTACCGATAATATGGACGATATTTCGTCACAGCTTATGTCCTGCGCAAAGGAGCTTCGCGGACAAAGCGAGTTATCCGAGTAATATATTTCGTGGAGAAACATCATGTTAATACTGATACTTTTACTGGTTGTTTTGCTTGGAACCCTGTCGGCGATTATCGCGTATCTGAGGTTCGGAAAACCGAAGCAGATTGTTGAGGTTTACTTTATGGGCGGCGCCGACGCGGAAAACGGGAGACTGTCCTCCTCAAGCAATCTGTTCAAGGGTATTCCGCCGCAGTATGACGAAACAATCACTCGCGGAGAAGCGGGAAGACGCGGCGTAAAGCTTTATATAACCAACCTGAACACCCGCGCGACCGATTCGGCAGACCTGTACGATTCGCTCGTTATCGGCAGATACAATCAGAACGGAGCCTACGTAATAAACGAAGCCTCCGTGTCAAAGGCTCACTGTGAGCTTTACCGTCGGGGCGGCAGAATCCTTGTGAGGGATTTAGGCTCGTCAAACCGCACATATATTGACGGAGAGCTTGTAAGCGGAGAGGCGGAGCTCAGAAGCGGCTCGACGCTAAAGCTCGGAAATGTATATATCAATATCCGATTCAGGATATAGAAGGAGAAAACTATGGCTGAAAACGAGTACAAGGAGCTGCTTGAGCAGAATAAGGAGCTTGTCGCTCAGCTCGGAACGGAGCTGGTGACATACGCGGTCAATCAGCTTTCGCTGAAATATGACTGCGGCTTTGCGGCGTTTTTCTTCTCGGGAAGCGCGCAAAGGGAGCAAATCAATTTGTACCTTTATCCCGATTATGACCGTTCACTTGTTTTTAAGGCATCCATAGACGAGAAAACCCGAACAGTCCGCGACAGCTTCATAAGAGCTCTTGTCGCGAGGCGGCTCAAAACTGAAACGGAAAGTATTTTTTCGGAGCGCAAAATCACAGCGTCTTCGGTGATATTTTTCAGCGGAGAGGACGATTCCGAGGAGGATAACACCGAGCTCAAGGCGGAGGACTACCTCGAAAAATACAAGGTGGACAGCGTCTTTTTTATCCTCGCTGTTTCCCTGTCGGATTCAGAGAAGGACTTGGGCGAGGCTCTGCTCAGGTGCTTTGCCGAAATCTCAAGTCGTCTCAAAAGGGACGTCGTCATCAGAGCGTACTTCTTTAACGAAGGCTACGGCGAGTGCGCCCGGGCGCTCTTTTCGCAGCCCGAGCCGACAGAGGCTTGGTTTGAGGCTTTTTCGCCTGACGCGGTTTCGGGCTTTGCGATCCTTGACGGGAAACCAAACGTTTCGGCGGATTATCTTTCCGAAAAACTAAGATATAATTCTAATGGGGAACAATTATGACTTATACAGATAAAGAAATGAGGGCTTTTACTCAGGTCGCCTACGCTGATTTTGACAAAGCGAAGTCTTATCTGCAATCGAAATTTCCCGAGCGGAAGTCCTTTACTATAACGGAGCTAAAAATAGCGGCTAAGGCGCTCGGAAGCAGCGACAAGGATCTGGAGTGCCTCAATTGCCTGACAAAACAGCAGTGTGACAACTGGAGCATTTCCGTAATCCATGATACAAATTCAAATAACGGCTTTTACGGCTGTATAATCGAGACCTCTCCGGGTAACGCGGTGCTGGCGTTTCGGGGCAGTGAGTCCATGGAGTCAATGGATAACATAATCAACGACTGGGGAAGAGCCGATTTAGGCTTGTTGAACTCCACCCTTACAAATCAGCAGGCGGAGGTCGACAGGTTTTTAAAGGCGCACAAAACCGAGCTTCAGGGCTACGACAGTATCGCGCTGACGGGTCACTCCCTCGGCGGCAATCTCGCGCAGTACGCTACTCTTGTTTCGCACAAATACGGCTTTGACTCAAAGATTACTCAGAGCATAAGCTTTGACGGACCCGGCTTTTCGGATGAGTTTATCGCGCTTCATATGCTCGACATCCTGCGAATGAGAAATGTAATGTCGCATTATCAGTTCAGTCCCGTAGGAATGGCGTTGTTTTCGCTTCCGGGAATTAACACAAGGACGATAAAGGTTTCCAACGAAGCCAATGAAAAAGACGACGAGAAAATGAATGATTTTACCCGTCACGATACAAAGTACATAGAGTTTGACAATAACGGCAACGTAAAGAAAGGCGAGGTTAATAAAAAACCCGCGTCCCTCCTCGGCCCCCTGAGCAAGATAATTGAGCTCAGTCCGTTTTCGCCTGTTATTCATTACAGCATTATTTCACTGACGTTCTTTCTGGATGTCAAGCAGCGCTACGATGTCTTTCTCGACAGGGTGATGAAGCAGGCAAAGCTGACATACCGCGATCTTGCGGCAAAATTCAAGAAGCTTCTCGCGGGGCATAACTACTACAAGGTCAGCACAGCGAAGCTGAACAGGGACGTAAAAGAGGTTCGCAGTGAGCTGACAAAAACACTTGCTTATGTGGACGAGATGTTCTCGAATATTCAACAGCTTAACACGATGTGGAAGGGACCCGCGAGCAACGCCTTTATCTCAAAATTCGCCTCTGAACGCGAGCAAATAAGAAAATATCTCAGAGATATCGAAAGATACGCGGCGTCGCTCGAAAAGGACAGGGACAACTACGACCGCTGTGAGGAAAGAGCTTCCTCAATCGTCAGCGGCTTGAGATTCTGAGGAATACGGCAACACTTTAGAAAGGTTGGCGATTATTATGGGAGAAAAAAAGCACAGCAAAATGCTCGGTGATTTTGAGTTGGTTGTAACGCCCGCCGAGATGTACAAAACAGCCTCTCTGCTTGAAAAAAACGTAAATAAATCAAAAAAATCCTTTGAGCGGATTACAACCGTAATTGAGTCGACCTCCTTCTATTGGGAGGGGGAGGCGTCCGAGCAGGAAAGAGGAAAATTCAGAGGCGAAAAGGACAATTTTTCCGCGCTGATTTCAAATCTGCTCAACTATGCCGTCGAGCTAAAGCTTATGACGGGTCTTTACGAGGAAAATGAGCAGGGCTCAACTCAGCTTGCTCAGTCGCTTCCGTCCGACGTGATAAAATGAGGTGAAGATAATGACAAGCTATGAACTTTTCATTGAGTTTCTCGCGGCAAAAACGCAGGCGGAGGAGCTCGAGAGAATAGCCTCGCGTCTAAGACGGATGGCAAACCACAACCTCGGCGACGAGCTTAATCATATCGCGAAAAACTGGCGGTCGCCGAACGCTTCCGATTTCATAAAAAAGGGCAACCGACTCCGCGAAAAGCTTCTTGCCGAAGCGAAGTCTCTCGAAAACGACGCCGAGGTTATCAGGCGTATCTCAAAGCGTGTCTATGACACCGAGATGGAAGCCCTCAGTATCGCGAAGAAAAGAACATACAGGTAGGTAAGCTATGGGTGAAATATATATCAAATGGCAGAAGCTTTCAGGCAGCGCTAATAATATAAACGGCTGCTGCTCAAAGCTTTCGGGCTACAAGAACCGTGTTACGAGGGTCAGAGACCACCTCGCTATGTCGGAAAGGTTGTCGGATACAATCCGCGGGTCTCTTACCCGAGACGCGAAAAGGCTCGAGGAGCTGGAGCAGGATTTGAGAGCGTATTCGAGGGCTCTTTCGGATATTTCCGAGCTGTACAGAACCACTGAGAAACAAAATCTCAACAACTGACCACATTCTGAACAAAAACTCTTGACCTCAATCTGCTTTTGTTGTACAATTATGTCATAATGTACAGCAGGAGGTCAGTATGAACAAGGAATATAAAATCAGAACCAAAAACAAAAATGTGTTTCTGCGTGTTCGCAAGGGTCACTTTGCTACAATGCACAGCCACACAAATTACTATATAGACGTTACGACCCAGAAAAACCGTCTCTCCGAGGCTAAGGCTGTCGCGAGGGAGATGGTCGCCGCGTACCGCAACAACACTATTGTCGATACGGTAATCTGTCTTGACGGAACGGAAATCATCGGCGCGTTTGTCGCCGAGGAGCTCACTCAGGACAATTTTATCAACCTGAACGCTCACCAGACGATTTACGTTATGGCTCCCGAGTACATCGGAAGGGGACAGATGATGTTCCGTGACAATATCATCCCGATGATCAAGGGCAAGCATGTGCTGATTCTGACAGCCTCCGTCACAACGGGCAAAACCGCTCTTGCCGCAATCGACGCGATTAAATACTACGGCGGCTTTGTTTCGGGTGTTTCGGCTATTTTCGCGACGGTTACCGAGTGCGACGGTCACGCGGTTCACTCGATTTTCGACCCGAACGACTTGGGCGACTATGAGAGCTACAAGCCCCACAAATGCCCCTATTGTCAGAGCGGTCAGCGGATTGAGGCCTTGGTCAACAGCTACGGCTTCTCGGCGTTGTAATCTTCTCATAAAGAAAAAAGCGGACAGGATATCCTGTCCGCCGTTTTTTCGCTTGGTTTTCTTATTTGTCGAAGGAGCTTTCGAGAACCTTACAGCCCTCGGGAACGGAGCTTGAGCTTACCTGCGTTCTCTTGAACGCGTTTCCGCCGATTGACTCAAGAGCCTTCGGGAAGGTTACGTTGCTGAGCTTCTTGCAGTTGAAGAAGGTGTAGTTGCCGATTGTTTTGATGTTATCGGGAATAACGAGGCTTTCGACGCTCTCGCAATTCTCAAATATTCTGGCTCCTATCGCGCTGATTCCCGAGCCGATTGAAATTTCGTCTACGCTCTTGCAGCCCTTGAACGCGCAGCCGCACAGAGTTTTTACGCTGTCGGGGATTTCGGCTTTCTTAAGGCTTGCGCAGCCCTCAAAGGCGTTGCTGCCGAGCCTCGTTGTCTTTTTCGAGAGACTCACGGTCTCGAGCTTTTCGCAGCCCGCGAACAAAAAGTCGTTTATATTTGTGACCTTTTCAGGTAATGAAATCTCGGTAAGCGACTTACAGTCGTGGAAGGCGTTCATCAGAATAGTCTCCACCGAGTCGGGGATGGTTATGCTTTTAAGCTTTACACAGCCCTCAAAGGCGTAGCCGCCAATGCTTTTTAGCCCGTCGTTAAGAGTGACGGTTTCAAGGCTTTTGCAGTCCTTAAAGGCGTTCGCGCCTATCGCGGTGTACGCGGACGGAATATCGATCTTCCTGAGCTTTTTGCACTCCGTAAAGGCGTTTGCGTTAACGCGTGTAACGGGCTTGCCCTTGTAACCCGTCGGGAGGACTAGCTTTTCGGCGCTTGTGTCATTAACTCCCGAGACAGCGTACTCGCCGTTTTCCTCGGAAAAAGTGAGCTTTTTCCAGTCGCCGTCGTTCTTGATTTCTGCTGTGGTTTTTACAGCTTCCGTTTCCTCTGCCTTTGCGTCGGAGGGCTTTTGAGCGGACGAGCCGCAGCCCGCGAGCAATAGCATAACCGAAGTCATCGCCGCGACAGCGGAAAGTACAACACGTTTTTTGAATTCGAATTTCATAAATACGTCACCTCATTTCGGTATTTGTTATATTATAACATAATTATTTAAAAAATCCAATATTTTTTGAAAAAATTTACGTTTACAGATATCCTCCCGCGGTAATACCTTTTTTATAGTTTCCTCATCAGACTCGTTCGTTCCTTTTTTATAGTTTCCTCGTCAGACTTGTTCGTTCCTCTCTTGTTGGCGTTCTCCCCCGAACCGACGTGTCCTCTCAAGCTTTGGATATGGAGGTAAGGTTCTTCGCTGTAAATCGTTAATTGTTAATTGATTTTCTTAACGGGCTGTTCGATTCCCATCATCCGCTCTTTGCTTGTTTTATAGAAAAACAGACACCCATTTGGGTCAATATCATTTAGTTAAGAAACAAGACACTCACGAAAGTGGGTGCCTTGTTTTTTTTGAAACAATTTTAAGAAATTTTTAATAAAAGGCTTGACAAAACAGCAAAAGTGTGCGGCGAATTTTGTTTGCAAAACAAAATTCG
>JAFNSO010000086.1 GCA_017384945.1 Ruminococcus sp.
AGAGACCCAGCCCGAGACCGACGAGCCCGAGCCCGTAACAGAAAAGCCCGAGCCGACAGAGGCTGAGGACGATGCGGTTTATTTCGACCCCGGTGATGTATCGGGCGACTGGCTCGCTTGGACATGGATCGACGGCGGTGAAGGCTTCTGGATTCAAGGCTCCGACGAGAACGGAGTATTAAAATTCGAGGGCGTAAGCTCAAACGTTCTCTTTGTTAACACAAGTGACGGTGATTGGAGCGGCAGAGTCGGTCAGACAGATGTTCTCGACACCGTTTACGGCGGCACATACAAGCTCGACGGCTCAGAGAGCGATTCCGACGATGGTTTCGGTAACGCGATAGTACTTTACGGCGGCGACTGGACAGAAGAGACCCAGCCCGAGACTGACGAGCCCGCAACTGACGAGCCCGCAACTGACGAGCCCGCAACCGACGAGCCCGAGCCGACAGAGGCTGAGGAGACCCAGAAGGTTTACTTTACAAACAATCAGAATTGGGGCGGAACGATCTACTGCTACTATTGGACAGACGGCGACGAGACTCCTGTAGAGTGGCCCGGAATCGAAATGAAGGACGAGGGAGTAAACAAATACGGAGAGCCGTACTACAGCGTTGAGCTCCCCGTAGGCGTAAATGTTGTTTTCACAAACTCAAAGGCTCAGACCACCGAAGGAAAATTCACAGGCAAGGAGTCGGGCTTTTATCCTCTGAGCGAGAAGGACGACAGAGGCTTCTGGCTTTTGGAGTCATGGACTGAGGAAGAAACCGAGCCCGCAACCGACGAGCCCGAGCCTACCCAGCCCGCGACATATGACCCCGAGGTCTTTAAAAACGCAGTGACAATCGACGATTCTTACTTTGGCAACGACGGCGGCATAGTTCTCTTGTGGACATGGTACGAGGGCGATATCGACAGCCACTGGGTAGAGACCGTTGGCAACAACGTGTTCACCGATATTGCGGACGCGTTTGTTATCCTCAGAACAAGCGAGGACACGCTCGCAGAATTCAAGAAGGATTATCCCAACTGGAGAACAAGCGACGCGCTCTTTAGCTACGGCTCTTATCAGTCGGGCGATATAGATACAAGAGTAAATGAAACATTCAAAATTACAGGCTTTGGTAACGGAGTGATTTCTCCGCACGACGAAACAATGGTTATCTACGGTCTTACAGGTAATTGGGTAGGCGACGAGCCGATCCCCGAGACTGAGGAGCCCGAAACAGAGCCTTTCACCGACGAGCCCACGACGCCCGAAAACAAAAACTGGATCGTAGCGGGAAGCTCCGCCGAGGTATTCGGCACAATGTGGGATCCCGCGAACACCGACAACAAGATGAAGAAGGGCAGCGACGGCCTGTATTCAATCACATATTCAAACGTTGCGGCGGGCGAGTATGAGTTCAAGGTTACAAACGGTTCATGGGATGAATGCTACGGAGCCGAAAACGGCGCTAACTTTGCTGTAAATCTCGAGGAGAACAGCAACATCACGATTAAGTTCAACGCAAAAACAAAGGAAATCAGCGTAGCTGCCGAGTCCGCTCAGGAGCCGACAGAGCCTGAGACTCAGAAGCCGACAGAGCCTGAGACTCAGGAGCCGACAGAGCCTGAGACTCAAGAGCCGACTCAGCCCGAGGACAAGGGCGTTATCAGCGTAGGCAACGCGAAGGCTCTCAAGGGCAACACTGTTGAGGTTCCGATCAACATCGAGAAGAACCCCGGAATCGTCGGAATGACGCTTAAGGTAAACTATCCCTCCGCTCTCACTCTTACAGAGGTCAAGGACGGCGGAATCCTCGGCGCGAACACGCACAAGCCTCAGCTCACTTCTCCCTATACCCTCTCATGGGCTAACGACACCGCAAATGAGAACTACACCGCGACAGGCACAATCGCGACTCTCGTATTCAAGATTAACGACGACGCCGAGGTTGGTAACTATAACGTAGAGATTTCCTACAATAAGGGCAACTTCGATATCTACAACAAGGATATGGACGAGGTCGGATTTACAATCAACAACGGCAAAGTTGAGGTTATCGACTACATCATCGGCGACGTTAACGGCGACAGAAAGGTCAACAACCTCGATAGAGTTTATCTCACCCGCCATCTCGCTGACTGGGACGGATATAAGGAAATCAATAAGGCGGCTGCAGACCTTGACGGAAACGGCGTTGTCAACAACCTCGACCGCGTAATTCTTACAAGACACCTTGCTGACTGGGCAGGCTATGAGTCCCTTCCCTACAAAAAATAATGAGGTACCAAATGAAAACTAAAGGATTATTAAAAGGCATATCTCTGCTTCTGTCGGTTTTGATGCTGTGCTCGGTTGTTTCGATTACAGCTTTTGCCGCGGAGACTCCCGAGATTACCGTTTCGACCGCGGACGCTTCAATCGGCGAGGAGGTTGAGCTTGACGTTGCGCTCAGCAACAACCCCGGAATCGTTTCCGCAACAATCAGAATCAAATTTGACTCCGAAAAGCTCAGTCTCACCAAGGTTGAGGACGCGGGCGTTCTCGGAACAAGTACTCACAAGCCTGAGTACACCTCGCCCTACACTCTCGCGTGGGCAAACGATACTTCAACGAAAAACTTCACCGTAAACGGCACAATCGCGAAGCTGACTTTCCTTGTTACGGATAAGGCGCAGATCGGTGACAACCTCGATGTTACGCCCGAGTATGACTATGATAACTATGACATCTACAACAAGGATTTGGAATGTGTGAGCTTTGGTTGTCCCGTAGGCGGTATCAACGTTGTCGAAAAGACCGAGCCGACTCAGGTTCCCGCAACCGAGTCTGTCGAGACACAGGAGCCGACTCAGGCTCCCGCAACCGAGTCGGTTGAGACACAGGCACCGACTCAGGAGCCTGCAACCGAGGCAGTTGAGACACAGGAACCGACTCAAGAGCCCGCAACCGAGGCAGTCGAGACACAGGCACCGACTCAAGAGCCTACAACCGAGGCAGTTGAGACACAGGCTCCGACTCAGGAGCCCGCAACCGAGGCAGTTGAGACACAGGCACCGACTCAAGCTCCGACGACCGAGGCAGTCGAGACACAGGCACCGACTCAGGAGCCCACAACCGAGGCAGTCGAGACACAGGCACCGACTCAGGAGCCCACAACCGAGGCAGTCGAGACACAGGAGCCGACTCAGGAGCCGACAACCGAGCCCATAACGACACAGGCACCGACTCAAGAGCCGACAACAGAACCCGTTGAAACTCAGGCTCCGACAGAAGCTCCGACGACCGAGCCTGTTGCGACACAGGCGCCGACGGAAGCTCCGACGACCGAGCCCGTTGCGACACAGGCTCCTACTCAGAAGCCGACTTCAAAGACCGACGGCAATGTTTCCGCAGAGAAAAAGGAAAACACCCTCAAGGTAACGGTCAAAACAAAGTCTATCAAGCTCAAGAAGCTCAGGAAGAAAGCTCAGACCGTAAAGCCGATCACAGTCAAAAACGCAAAGGGAAAAGTAAGCTTTAAGCTTAAAGACGTGCCGAAGAAAATCAAGAAGTACGTAAGCGTTACGAAGAAGGGCGCAATCAAGTTCAAGAAATGGAAGAAAGCCAAGAAGGGCAAGTATACGCTCAAGATATCCGTAACCGCGAATGGTAATAAGACTTACGAAAAGAAAACAATAGTAAAAGAGTTTATAATCAGAATCAAGTAATTAATCAGAGGACTGCCGCATTGTTCGGCAGTCCTTTCACTTTATAATTGGCGATTTATTATTAAAAATTTTAAAATTATTAAAAAATATAGTGACATTTCTTGAATAATGTGATATAATCTCAAAGCATAGACAGTGTTATACTGTTTTTCGTAAAAAATAAGCAAGGAGGATTTTTCAATGAGTATTTTAAAACGGAACGTCGCGATACTTCTCGCGGCGCTCATATTGGCATCGGCGTTTTCGATAAATGCTTTTGCGGGCGGGAGCAATAGTGTTCCCGTAGGTTCAGCCACTCCCGAAGAGGTTATACCGACCATGCCCGAAACCGAGCCGACGGAATGGTACGAGGAGACAACCGCTTGGGAACCGATAACCGAGCCCGTCGAGACACAGGCTCCGACAGAAGCCCCAACAGAAGCCCCAACAGAAGCCCCGACAGAAGTCCCGACAGAAGCACCGACTACAGTGCCGTCTACAATAGCGTATGTCAGCAACGGTCATAACGCTGATCTCAAAGACGTAGTCAGAGGCGACAACGCCACTAAGACTTTATACTTCTATATGCCCGATGAGTGGAGAAATAAGTACAACGATACTTATGACGGTTCTGACCTCGCTTCATGCTCCGCAGGTATCTATTGGTGGGATACTTCTCTCAGTCCGAAGGAGTATTACGGCGACACAAGAAACCCTTGGCCCGGATACAACATAAGAGAGACAGTTGAGGGTAACAAAAATATCTTTGTCGCAAGAGTTCCCGCTGACATTCAGACAGTTATCTTCAACAACACTGTTGACGGCGGCGAGTTTTATAACAAGGAAAGTGATCCCGAGCGTTATTATTCCGCTCTTCAGACCTCTAACCTCACAGCTGAGTACTACATGCCCGGCGAGGACGGCTACGGCTTCTATCCCAATGGTACAACAACAGTTAACAACATGATCTATGTTTGCCACCTTATAGATACAGAGGTTAACGACTTCTCAGGTAAGAAAACTTACAAGGGCGCATGGTTCTATTACTATGGAAGCGGCAAGTACGGCAAGTACGAGACTCTCGCGGAAGCAGAGGCTAACAACGCTGTATTTGAGAACGGCGCGTGGCCCGGCGGGACGGAAGTTCCGACGACAGAAGCTGCTCCAACTACCGAGCCTTTAGAGACTCAGCCCGGGGAAACCTATCCGCTCCCCGAAATCGCTACAGGTCCCGCGTCAAGTAACACAATCTATTTCAACGCCACAGGCTGGAAAAACTACAATATGATTTACTGCCATATCTGGGAGAGAGGCGGAGATTCCTTCTACCCCTGGCAGTCAAAGAAGGAGGCTTGCAGGAAACTCGGAAACAACCTCTTCTCCTACGACCTATCAATGCTCGGTAAGTCCACACAAGTTTCAGGCGGTTTGCAGTCAGACAAGGATTACTGCTTGATTTTCTCCTCCAATACAGGTATGCAGACATACGACCTGACCTTCGGCAAAGCCTGCGTCGGCGATACAGCAAGACTTACAGGCAACAGAACCGAAAACCCCGTTGACTCAGAGAAACAGGCGAACGAAGCTGTATGGACAAAGAACAGCTCCTCTTTCGGTCCGCACCTCGCGCTTACTTCAATCGGCAACATCGTCGGTTCAAAGCTTTGCCCGGGCGAGAGGGCTGAGGAGGTCATCGGCGACTGGATTCCCACATACTACTGTAGCACTTTCGTAAACGCAAAGGAAGCTCTCGCGAATGCTTATCCCGTGTTCGGAATTACCTCCGCCGATCAGATCGAGACTATCTTCGAATATATCAAGAACAAGAACACAGGCGAGGACGAGGACGCTATCTATAAGATCCTTAAGGACGCGTTTGACATGGCGTATCCCGAAAAGCCGACCGAGCCCAAGACCGAGCCCAAGGCCGAGCCCGTGACTGAGCCTACGGGAACTCCGAGCTCGGATACTGTTTCGTTCCTGTATCTCCCCGCAAAGGATCAGATCGGCTGCACCTTCAAGGTGGTCGTTCAGACAAAGGACGGCAATTTCTACACCTATGATATGGCAGAAGCTCCGATGATGCACGACGGAATTCATGTTTACAAGGCAAGTGTTCCCTCAAGCCTTGATATTGAAGCGGTTCAGTACCAGTGCTTCGACGGAAAGGATTGGAAGGGCAACATCGACCTCAAAGCCGAGGACTACGGAAAACTGATAACGTCCGACGGAAAGAAACACGAGGATAAGTCCGATACGGAGACTTCCGACAATAAGTCGAACTCAAATACCGACGGCAAGGCTTCCGTAAAGAAAAAGACAAATACCCTCAAGGTGACGGTCAGAACAAAGACTATCAAGCTCAAGAAGCTCAGGAAGAAAGCTCAGACCGTAAAGCCGATCACAATCAAGAACGCAAAGGGAAGCGTAACAATCAAGATTTCAAGCGTACCGAAGAAAATCAGAAAGTACGTAAGCCTTACAAAGAAGGGCGAAATCAAGTTCAAGAGGTGGAAGCAAGCAAAGAAGGGCAAGTATACCCTTGAAATATCGGTAACCGCGAAGGGCAACAAGACCTACAACAAGAAAACAATAGAAAAAGAATTTATAATCAGAATCAAGTAACTTTTTAAAGGGCTGCCGCCTGCAAAGCGGCGGCTCTTTTTTCGCTCGTTTTCCGCTTTATGTAAACGAGCCTTTCTTGTTGACTTTTTTGATTGTTTGGGGTACAATGTACTATGTATAATTATGGCATAGAAGAAAACTGAGGTTTTCCGAAAAGTTTGTAAGAAAGGGGCGCGTTTTATGACTGTGATTATGGACACGGCGGTTGTTCTGCTCAGGATCCTTATGCCGATTTACACCGTGTTTGTGGTTTATCAGTGCTTTGCTTCCATGCGCAGACGCAGACGAAGCGAGCGTCCGCTTGTTATGCTGCAAAATCTCGACACGGGCGAAAAAATTCCCGTAATTTTCTGGGAAAATTCAATCGGCAGGAACCGAAGCTGCGATATCGCAATCGACGACCCCGCGGTTTCGCGTAATCACTGCGTACTGCTCAGGAGAAAAGAGGGCTGGTTCCTCTCGGACTCGGGCTCAAAGTCGGGTACATACATAAACGACGAGCTTGTTGAGGACAGAACTCAGGTCGCGATCGACGACGTTATTTCGATCGGAAATTCCGAGTTCGCGTTCAGAAGGGGCGAGGATTTCCACGAGGAGCTTGAGTCGAGCTGGTTTTTCTCGAAGGTGGTCAACAAGCCTTCGATCAGACCGTACAAGCTGATGATAATGATTACCCTTTTCCACATTTTTATGGCGGTTGAGGCTGTTTTCTGCGACGGGGCGAAGGACTACGACCCCGCGTATCTCTGCGCCGCCTTTGTCGGCGTTGAGTGGGCGTTTTTTGCCGTTTCCACCCTCGTTTTAAAACGAATCAACTTTGAAATCGAGTGCCTCTGCCTGTTGTTTACGGGCGTTGGGGTGATGCTGCTCGCGAGGCAGGAGATGCGGCAGGCGTATATTCAGATGATTGCCGCCGTGATCGGCATTGTCGGCTACTGCCTGCTCATTAAATTCATCGAAAACCCCGACAGAATCGCAAAGTGGCGTATCATAATTATGGTCGCCGCTGTTGGACTGCTCGCCGTAAACCTTGTTTTCGGACGGGTCCAGCACGGAGCCGCCAACTGGATCACAATCGGACCCGTTTCGGTTCAGCCGTCCGAGTTCGTTAAAATCGCGTTTATCTTTGTCGGCGCGTCTACTCTTGACCGCTTGCAGACGAGACAAAACCTTTTGGAGTTCATCATCTTCTCCGCGGTTTGCGTGGGCGCTCTCGCGCTTATGGGCGACTTCGGCTCCGCGCTTATCTTCTTTACGACCTTCCTGCTTATTTCGTTTACCCGTTCGGGCGACTTTAAGACGCTTATCCTCGCGCTTGCGGGCGCGGGCTTCGCGGGATTTATGGTTCTCAACCTGAAGCCCTACGTGCTCAAGCGTTTTCAGGGCTGGCGGCACGTCTGGGAGTACACTCAGGAGTCGCTCGGCTATCAGCAGACCCGCGTGCTCACCTACCTTGCGTCGGGCGGACTGTTCGGCGTCGGAGTGGGCAACGGCTGTCTCAAATATGTTTTCGCCTCCGAGTCCGACCTTGTGTTCGGTATTCTCGGCGAGGAGATGGGCTTTATCGTCGCGGTGACTATTGCCGTCGCAATCGCGACCCTATTTATTTACGCGCGCTCGGTCTCAACAAGAACGCGCTCGACCTTCTACTCGATTTCAGCCTGCTGCGCGGCGGGAATGCTCGTTGTGCAGATGTCGCTGAATATTTTCGGCTCGACGGATATTCTTCCGCTTACGGGCGTTACCTTCCCGTTCATCAGTCTCGGCGGCTCGAGTATGATTTCGTGCTGGGGGCTTGTCGCGTTTATCAAGGCGGCGGACGAGAGGACTTATTCCAAGAGAATTAACGATTAACTCAACTTTCCCACATCACAACCCCTGATTAACGCAGAGGAAATGCGGTATAGTTGCCATAAAAATGCGAATTAAGTACGTGATTTGTCCATCATCAAGGACGCCATCGGTTTCAGCATTGGTGAAAA
>JAFNSO010000087.1 GCA_017384945.1 Ruminococcus sp.
GTAATCAAGCCCTGCTCGGGCGGCAGCAGCGTCGGAATCGCAAAGGCGGAGAACCGCGAGGAATACGACGAAGCTGTAGCGGACGCGTTCTCGTACGAGGACGAGATCGTGGTCGAGCAATTCGTCAGCGGCCGCGAGTTCTCGGTGGGAGTGCTCGGCGACGAGGTTCTCCCCCCGATAGAGATCATCCCGACAACCGGCTTCTACGACTACAAGGCTAAATATCAGGCGGGACTCACAATCGAAAAATGCCCCGCGGAAATCACCGAGGCGGAGGACAACACCCTGCGCGACGCGGCTATGCGGGCGTTCAAAACGCTCAGGCTCGGCTCATACGCGAGAATCGACTTTATCCTCGACGAAAACGGCGACGCCTACTGTCTCGAGGCAAACACCCTGCCCGGAATGACCCCGACCAGCCTGCTCCCGCAGGAGGCGGCGGCAATCGGAATCGACTACCCCACGCTCTGCGAAAAAATCGTGGAGCTGTCGCTCAGAAAATATAAATAAGGGAACGACTATGAAACATTTTACACTCGCTCAGATAGCCGAGGCGTGCGGCGGAAAGTACGTCGGCGACGAAGCTCTCAAAAACACGCCTGTCAGCTCTGTCGAGCGCGACAGCAGATGTATAAAAGAAAACTCCCTCTTCCTCGCGATCAAGGGCGCGAGGGTCGACGGTCACAATTTTATTGAGAAATGCTACGAGGCGGGAGCGGTCTGCGCGCTGTGCGAAAAGCCTCCTGAGAATCCCTCAAAGCCGTACATCCTCACCGACAGCACCCTTAACGCCGTCAAAAAAATCGCGAAGGCGTACCGCGAAATGTTCGACATTCCGATCGTCGGAATCAGCGGAAGCGTCGGAAAAACCTCCACAAAGGAGATGATTTCCGCCGTACTTTCGCAGAAATACAGGGTTCACAAGACTCAGGGCAACCTGAACAACGAGCTCGGCGTACCGCTGACGCTCCTCGGAATGGAGGCTGACACCGAGGCCGCCGTAATCGAAATGGGAATTTCGGGCTTCGGCGAAATGACAAGGATCTCCGAAATGGTTCAGCCGACGATCGAGGTTATCACCATAATCGGCGACTGTCACCTTGAGAACCTCGGCGACCGCGACGGAGTATTCAAGGCAAAGACCGAAATGTTCCAAAACCTCAGGATCGGCGGAACGGTCATCCTCAACGGCGACGACGACAAGCTCTGCAAGGTAAGCTCCGTCAAGGGAAACGCGCCGATTTTCTACGGACTTGCGAACGGAGCCTATCGCGCCGAGAACATCAAAAACAACGGAGTGCTCGGGGTTGACGCCGACCTCGTATTTGAGGGCAAAAGACTGAGCGTCACGATCCCTGCGATCGGCACATATATGGTGAGCAACGCTCTCGCGGCGGCGGCGGTCGGCAGAACGCTCGGGCTCACGAGAGAGGAGATCCGCGACGGAATCTCAGCCTACAAGACTGTGGGAAGCCGCGCGAACCTGATAGACACAGGCAAAATCAGAATAATCGACGACTGCTATAACGCCAATCCGACCTCTGTAAAGGCTTCAATCGACACGCTGATGAACTTTGAGGGCAGAAAGATAGCGATTCTCGGCGATATGAAGGAGCTCGGCGACAACGAGCTCGAGCTTCACCTCGACGTCGGCAGGCACGCTCAGTGCTGCGACCTTGTTATCGCCGTCGGACCTCTTGCCGAAAAGCTCGCGGAGGGCGCGGGCGGACTCCACTTTGGCACAAAGGAGGAGCTGTTCTCGAAGCTTCCCGAGCTCATAAACATGGGCGACGTCGTGCTCGTAAAGGCGAGCCACAGTATGGAGTTTGAGAAAATCACCGAGGAGCTCAAAAAGCTATGATACGGGGCGCGGCCTTTGATATGGACGGTCTGATGTTCGACACCGAGAACCTGACCTACAGGCTGCAGGCTGAAATCCTCGAAAGAGACTTCGGGGTCAGCTACTCGCTCTCGGACTACAAAAAGACCGTCGGAAAGCGCACCGAGGATTTGCTCCCGTTTTTTAAAAACATATGCGGCGAGGACTTTGACAACGCTCTGTTCCGCGCAAGGTGCAGAGAGGCGTACATAAGCTACACCGACAAATTCGGCGTGCCGATCAAAAAAGGTCTGTTTGAGCTGCTTGACTTTCTGAAAGAAAAGGGCGTAAGGCTCGCGCTGTCGACCTCGACCACGAGAAAAAGCGCCGAGCGGACGCTCAGGGTCTCAAACACTCTCGGCTACTTCGACGCGCTCGTCTGCGCCGAGGACGTCAAAAGCGGAAAGCCCGATCCCGAGCCGTTCCGAAGGGCAGCCGAAAAGCTCGGCCTGGAGCCCAAGGACTGCGCCGCGCTCGAGGACAGCATAAACGGCATAAAATCGGCGTACAGCGCGGGCTTGGTTCCGATAATGGTCCCCGATCTGATTGAGCCGACAGAGGAAATCCGCCCGATGTGCAGGTTTATTCTCACTGATTTGGCACAAGCGATAAATATTTTTGATAAAATTTAAAATAATTTGAAACTTTTACCGCCTTTCGTGACACTACTATAGTAGAAAGCACAGAAAGGTGGTATTTTTTATGAAAAACTCAAAAATAATTGCTTTCATTCTTACATTTATTCTTTTCGTTTCCGCTGTGCCCGTATCGGCGGCGACGGACTATATTACCTCCGCCGACGGCGCGTACACCTACAGACTGCTCGGCGGCAACGCGACTCTGACCCGTTATCTCGGCGAGGAAAACCCCACGCTCAACACCGACGGCTCCTACACGATCCCTTCTGAAATCGACGGTCACAGGGTCACTGCGCTGGGAAGCTATCTGTTCGCCTTCAAGGACGTTCCCGCGGAAAACGTCATCATCCCCGACACCGTGACCGTTATTGAAGCCTACGCCTTTACCTACTCGGAGGAGGTTTACGACCCCGTCGCGGCGAAGAACAACCCCGAGTACGAGCCCGAGGACGTGTACAAAAGCAAGCTCAGACACATCACGATCCCCGAAAGCGTCGTAACAATCGGCGATCACGCCTTTCACGGCGCGCCGAACCTCGAGGAAATCGTTCTTCCCGACAGCCTTCGCGAGCTCGGCGAAAACGCATTCTGCGACTCGGGTGTAAAGAAGGTAACTATCGGCAAGGGACTTAAAACGATCGGAAAATACGCCTTTAAAGGCTGCGAAAAGCTCACCGAGGTAATTATCCCCGAAAACGTAACCGAAACCAAGAAGGGCGCGTTCTTCGGCTGCTATTCCCTTAAAAGACTCGACGTAACTCAAAATACGCGCCTCGGCTCCCACTGCTACGGAACAGACTATAACTCGAAGCCCGAAAAGGACAAGCTGCTTGTTTTCAACGTCAATAAGGCCGTAAAGTTCATACCTGTCTACGACGCGTACAAGTCGAACATCCCCTGCGCGGTAAATCTCAACGTCCAAAAAACGCTGCTGGGCGGCGACGTAACGGGAGCGGAGTTCAAGCTTCTTCTCAACAACAAAAAGCCCAAAAGCGTAAAGAGCAGCAACAAAAAGGTCGCGTCCGTGAGCGGAAGCAAGGTGAAAATCCTCGCGGCGGGCAGCGCGGTCATTACCGCAGAGGACGAGAACGGCGAGACGCGGACAATCAGAATAAAGAGCTTCAACAACCCGAGCGTCAAAAAGAAGGCGACCGTCAGGAAAGGCAAAACCGTTAAGCTCAGCCTTAAAGGAAAGGTCTACAGCATAAAAAATAAGTACACAAGCACAAAGACCGCTAAAATCACCTCAAAGGCAAGCGACAGCACAATCAAAATCAGAGGCTTGAAAAAGGGCTCGACCACTCTGAAAATCAAGGTCAACGGAGTAAAGACCCTGAAAATCAAGGTCAAGGTCAAGTGACAGTCTTTAACTGAAATCACCCGCTTCAGAATCGAAGCGGGTGATTACTTTTATTTCTTATGATATTTTGTCTTGATGTAGTAGTCCTTTTTGTTTCTTGTAATGAGCGTCCAGCCCTTTTTCTTGCCCTTGGTGATGACCGAGACGATCTTAACCTTTGTACCCTTGCTGAGAGATTTCGCCTTGAACTTCTTTTTGGCGGTGGGCTGAGTGTAGAGGTTGGTCTTTTTCAGGAGCTTTTTCTTGTAAAACACGGAAAGGTACTCTCTCTCAAAAACATCGTTGCGGACATAGCCTGTTTTTCTGTCGTACTTGACCTTTGACCAGCCGTTGTCAATATCGCAGATGAAGCTGAGCTTTTCGCCCTGCTTAATGGTTTTGAGAACCTTTACCGAGTCGCCGTAGTCGTCGGCTACCGCCTTTTTGTAGAGCTTCGCGTCCTTGAGCGCTAAGTGCTTGGGGTTCTTTGTTCCCGTTGTGAGGTCGGGGTCGGGGTCTATAGCGTGGATCTTCTTTTTGACGGTCTCGCGGAATTTCTTCATCGAGTAGCCGAATTTTCTGAACCAGACCTGCGGGTCGCCGTGCGGACTGCCGTAGCCGAGAGCGTTCGCCTCGTAGTGACCGACGATCGTCTTTGTGGAAAAATTGTACTTTAAGCAAAGGTACGCGCACAGATCCGTCGCCTGATTGTAGACCTGAGTGAAGTAGGTCTGGCTCGTGCGGTTGTCCTCGCAGAGCTCGAACTGGATGTAGCCGGGGTCGAAGTTGTATGAGCCCTTGCTTCCCGAGCCGACTCCCCAGCACGCCATTGTGAACGGGAGTGTCTGAATAAACTGAATTGTACCGTCCTCGCCCTTGCCGAGGAAGCCGTGAACGGCGACCTCTCTGCCTTCGGGCTTAGGGGTGTTCCAGCGTGTCGCATAGTCTTGGGCGTTTGTGTTGTTAACGCTCATTGAGTGAACCACAATTCCCTTGGGAGAAATCGCGGTGTGATATTTATAGCAGTTGTTGAGCGTCTGTATCGACTGAGTAAACTTGTACTCCGTGACGATGATTTTTACCCTTTCCTTGCTCTCGATCTTGGGGTTGTCCTTTGAGGAAGCGTAGACGTAGCAGATACCCGCCTTCTTCGCGGTGACAACGCCCTTCTGGGTGATTGAGGCGATTTTTGAGTCGGTGGTATGCCACTTGATGTTGTGCTCCGCCTCGACGGGGGTAATGCTTAAAGCCGGGGTGTATTTTTCGCCGAGCATAAGGATCTCGCTCTTGTCGGGGTGGGTTATTTTTGTGATATAGTAGTAAACGTTTCTCTTGTATTTCTCGGCGTAGGCGTGGATGTCAGCCGACTTGTAACAGCGGATCAGTCCCTTTTCGGGGAGGGTGTCCGCGCTGTCAAAAACCGCGACCTTCTTGTTGGGGATGATCAGCTCGTCTACCTTAGCGTTTCTGAACGCGCCCTGTCCGACAGCGATCACGGTATCGGGAAGGGTGAGCGTTTCCATCTCGACGTTCTCAAAGGCGTATCGGGAAATGTGGGTAAGGTTTTTCGTCTTGAAAACGACGCCCCTGATAATCGACGCGTAGGGGTACCACGGAGCCTCGCCCTGCGAAAAGCTCTTCATTATTCTTCCGTCGCCGCTGATATGGAGGACGGCGGTCTCCTTGTCTAATACAAACTCGAGTCCCTCGCCGATGTTGCCCTCGAACTCGATTCTCCGGGCTTCGGCGGACGGCTCGGTCGCGTCGGTCGTATCGGTCGGGGATGTCGGGGCTGTCGGCTCGGCGGTCGTCGAGGGTGAGGTTGTCAGGGTCGACTCGGACGACTCCGACGCCGAAACAGACTCCGTCGTCGGCTCCGCAGGCTGAGCTTCCGTTGCCGTAACCTCGGGGACGGTCGTCTCCTCCCCCGTCGCGTACACCGTGGGAACGCTCAAAAGTAATGCCAAGCAAATTATTATTGCCGTTAGTTTCTTCATAAAAGCACCTCTTATGTCGCTTTTTGTATAATTCTCGTGTTTTTACGTATAAAATGATAACATATTTATTCTTTTACCGCAATAAAAAAACCGCACAAGTATTTGTGCGATTTTTCTTATTTTTAGTCGTATTTTGTTATTTTGTTGCCTTTTCAAGCTCCTCGCGGCCTACGGCGAGCATAAGCTTTATGCGGTTTTCCTGATTGACCTTGGGCGCTCCGGGGTCATAGTCGATCGTAACGATATTCGCCTTGGGGTTGAGCTCCTTGATCCTGCGGATGGCTCCCTTGCCGTTTATGTGGTTCGGCAGACAGCCGAAGGGCTGAGTGCAGACGATGTTTTCGTAGCCTGTTTCGGCGAGCTCAAGCATCTCCGCGGTGAGCAGCCAGCCCTCGCCCATCTTTGAGCCGTAGCCGATTACGGGCTTGACGAGCTTTTTGATGTGCGAATACTGCCCCGGAGGAGTGAAGCCGTACTTCTTTGTGTATTTTATGAGCATAGCCTCGAGCTTTACGAGGTAGTTGAAAAGAATCGAGCAAATCTGGAACTTCGCTCTGCTGCCGCCGTACAGACGGATGTCCTCGAGACGGTTGTCGACCTTAAAGAGCGCAAATCCCATAATTCCCGGGAGATTGACCTCGCAGTCCTGTTCCATAAGGAATTTTTCGAGGTCGTTGTTTCCGAGTCGGGCGTATTTTACGTAAATCTCGCCGACAACGCCGACCTTGACCTTCGGGACGCGGTTGACCTCGATTTTTGAAAAGCTCTCGCAGATTTTATCAAGGTACCTTCCGATTTCCTTTGGACGGTAGCTTTCGCCCTTCGCGAAGTCGTCGGTGAGTTTTTTAGTCCACTTTTCAACAAGGCGCATACTCTCGCCCTTGTTGACCTCGTATGCCTTGGTCTGGTTTGAAAGGAGCATAAGCGCGTCGCCGTACACCACTCCCGCGAGGAATCTTCTGATAAGCGGAATCGTAAGCGAAAAGCCGGGGTTCTTCTCCATTCCGAACGAGAGCGAGATTACGGGAACCTGCGGAAAGCCCGCTTTTTTGAGCGCCTTTCTGAGCAGGAAGATGTAGTTGCTGGCGCGGCAGCCGCCGCCCGTCTGGGTAATCATCAAGGCGGTTTTGTCGACGTCGTACTTACCCGACTGGAGCGCGTGAATGAGCTGTCCGATAACGAGCAGGGCGGGATAGCAGGTGTCGTTGTGGACGTACTTTAAGCCCGTCTGCGCGATTTCGGGACCCGCCGTGTCGACGAGCTCGAAATTGTAGCCCTCGTGGATAAAGACGTTTTTCAGTATATTGAAATGAATCGGCGCCATTGAGGGGGCAAGGATCTTATAGCCCTCCTGCTTCATCTCCTTAGTAAAGAGAAGACGGCCGTTTTCGTCGTATTTTAATTCAGCCATAGTTTTCAAAGTCTTTCCGCCCACAAATAGATGCTTATATTTACAACCTTACCGTGGGCGGATAAGATGTAAATGCTTAAAACTCTGTTACTCTCTGCCGATTGCGGAAAGCAGACTTCTGATTCGGATTTTGACCGCGCCGAGGTTTGTAATCTCGTCAATCTTGATCTGGGTGTAGATCTTGTTGTTGCGCTCGAGGATCTCTCTTACCTCGTCGGTCGTGATCGCGTCGACTCCGCAGCCAAAGGAAACGAGCTGTACGAGCTGCATATCCTTTCTTGTGCTGACGTAGTTCGCGGCAGCGTAAAGACGCGAATGATAAGTCCATTGGTTGAGAACGGCGGTTTTGAAGCTGTCGGCTCGGGGGCTTACGACGTCCTCGCTGACGACGCTGACGTTAAAGCCCGATATGAGCTTGTCGATACCGTGGTTGATTTCGGGGTCGATGTGGTACGGACGACCCGAGAGGACGATGATCTCTCTGCCCGCCTGCTCCGCCTCGGCTATGATCTCGTCACCGCGCGAACGAATCCGCTCAAAGTAGCCCTCGTACTCGCTGTAGGCGGCTTTTGAAGCCACCTTGACCTCGCCGAGAGTGAGCGACGGGAAGAACTGCTTCAAGCTCTCGAACGCTTTCTTGGGGAAATCCTTGGGACGGTGGATCCCGAGGTAGGGCATAATGAACTTTATGTCCCTGATACCCTTCATATTGTTCTTGATGACCTCGGGGTAATAGGCGACCACGGGGCAGTTGTAGTGGTTGTCGCCCGCGCCCTCGTCAAAGTTGTAGGACATACAGGGGTAGAAGATGTTTTCAATACCCTCGTCGAGCAGATATTGGATGTGACCGTGCATAAGCTTCGCGGGGAAACAAACGGTGTCGCTGGGGATGGTCTGCTGACCCTTCTGATAAAGCTTTCTGTTTGAATAAGGGGAATGAACGACGCTGAACCCGAGCTCGGTAAAGAACCTCCACCAGAACGGGAAGAGCTCGTACATATTAAGTCCCATCGGGATTCCGATCGTGCCCCTTGAGCCCTCGACAGGCTTGTACTTCGCGAGCTGCTCGAGCTTGTAGGAGAAGATGTTTCTGTCTGAGGCGGGAGCCTTTTTGGTGATCGGACGCTCACAGCGGTTGCCCGCTATGAACTTCTTGCCGCCCGAGAAGGTGTTGATCGTGAGACGGCAGTTGTTATTGCAAAGGCCGCAGTTAGTGACCTTGATTTCGTGAACAAAATTGTCGAGGTATTCCCTGTCGGCGAGCGTCGACTTGGGATTTTCCTTGTCCCTGACCTTGTTCATCGCGTAGAGGGCTGCTCCGTAAGCGCCCATAAGACCCGCGATGTTGCTTCTGACGACCTCGACACCCATTTCCTGCTCAAAGGCGCGGAGTACGGCGTTGTTGAGGAAGGTGCCGCCCTGAACGACGACTCGTCTGCCGAGCTCGTCGGGACTTGCGGCTCGGATAACCTTGTAAAGCGCGTTTTTGACGACCGAAAGCGACAGACCCGCCGAGATGTCCTCGATCGTCGCGCCGTCCTTCTGAGCCTGCTTTACGGACGAGTTCATAAACACGGTGCACCGTGAGCCGAGGTCTACGGGGTGCTTTGCGAAAATACCCTTGTTCGCGAAGTCCTCGATCGAGTAGCCCAGAGCGTTCGCGAAGGTCTGCAAAAAGCTTCCGCAGCCCGAGGAGCACGCCTCGTTGAGAAACAGGTTGTCGATCGTGCCGTTGTGGATTTTGAAGCACTTGATATCCTGCCCGCCGATGTCGATAACGAACTCGACGTCGGGCATAAAGTGCTTAGCGGCGGTGAAGTGGGCTATGGTCTCGACGATTCCGTAGTCAACGGAGAACGCGTTTTTGATTATATCCTCGCCGTAGCCCGTAACGGCGGAGGAGGCTATGTCAAGCTCGGGATTGAGCTCGTATACCTCCTGCAAAAAGCTCTTTATGAGCTCTACGGGGTTGCCCTTTGAGGGCATATATTTTGAGTAAAGAAGCTCGCAGTCCTCGGAGAGCACGACCGCCTTGACGGTGGTTGAGCCCGAGTCCATTCCGACGAACGCCCTGCCGGTGTAGCCCTTGAGCTCCTTTGTATCGATGTGAGCCTTTTCGTGGCGGGCGATGAACTCCTCGTACTCCTTCTCGTTCTCGAAGAGCTGAGGGTTAAAGGCGAAGTTGCCGCTGCCCGTGTAGCGGCTTACCTCACTGATGATTTTGTCAAAGTCGATTTTGCGGTCGGCGCAAAGCGCGGCGCCGCAGGCGACGTAGTAGAGCGAGTTTTCGGGACAAATACCCTCGGTTTTGAGCGTTTTGTCGAAGCATTTTCTCAGCTCGCTCATAAAGGTGAGCGGTCCGCCGAGGTAGATCACCTTGCCCTCGATCTCGCGGCCCTGAGCCAGTCCCGCGACGGTCTGGTTAACGACCGCCTGGAATATGCTCTCGGCTATGTCCGCCTTTCTCGCGCCCTGATTGAGGAGCGGCTGGATGTCGGTTTTCGCGAAAACTCCGCAGCGCGAGGCGATCGTATAGGTCTTTTCGTACTGCCCTGCAAGCTCGTCCATCTCCTCGAGAGGAACGTTGAGCAGGGTTGCCATCTGGTCGATAAAGGCGCCCGTACCGCCCGCGCAGGTTCCGTTCATCCTGACCTCGAGTCCGCCCGAGAGGAAAAGTATCTTCGCGTCCTCGCCGCCGAGCTCGATTACAACGTCGGTTCCGGGGATAAAGGTGTTCGCCGCGACTCTCGTGGCGTAGACCTCCTGAACGAAGTCGATGTCGCAGCTCTCCGCGACGCCCATTCCCGCGCTGCCGCTCATAGCGACAAAAGCGTCCTCCGCTTCGGGAACAGCCTCTCTGACCGTGTTCAGGATCTCGCCGATTTTCTCGGTTATCTGCGAAAAATGGCGCTGGTAGGTGCTGTATATTAAATTGTTGTCGTCGTCAAGGACCACGCATTTTATGGTCGTTGAGCCGATATCAAGACCCAGCTTCATAGTAACCCCCGATTTTCTGCGTATATTTTAGTTTAACTAACTAATTATAATTCAAAATCTACGGCTTTTAATTCTCAATAAGAATTATACTTTACTCTGTGATATTTTACCATATAATAATCGCGCAAATGAAAGAATTTGGTCGTTTAGTGCTCATATTCGCCCATCATTTGCAGGGCGAGCTGTCCGTCGCGCTTGATCGCGCGCTCGAGCTCCTTTATGCTTTCAAAGCGCTTTTCCTCGCGGATAAAGCCCAAAAGTCTCACGCTGACGTGCTTTCCGTAAAGGTCGCCGCCGTGGTAGTTCGGCATCCAGGTCTCGCAGTTCGGTGCGTTGTAGTCGCCGATCGTGGGCTTGACGCCGATGTTGGTAACGCCCGCGAAGCTCAGCCCGTCAAAGCTGACCCGCGAGGCGTAGACCCCGAATTTCGGCAAAACGAGCTCGTGAGGGATTTGCAGGTTGATAGTCGGCGTTTCCATAGAGGAGCCTATTCGGTTGCCCTCGACGGATTTTCCGCTTATCTCGAACTCGTAGCCGAGGAGCCTGTTCGCTTCTCTTACGTCGCCGTTTTTGAGCAATTTGCGGATTTGAGTCGAGGACGCGAGCTTGCCGCCGACGGTAACGGGAGCACAGACGGTGGCGTAAATATTTCTTTCGGCGCAAAGCTTCATCAGATCCGAGGTGTCTCCGCTGCCCCTGACACCGAACCGATAATTAAATCCGCAAAAAACCCTCTTAGCGTTGAAAACGCCGAAAAGCACCTCGTCGACAAACTGCTTCGGGGTTTTGTTTCTGATTGTCTCGAAGTCGATTACGTAGAGGAGCTCGATTCCCGTTTCCTCAAGGAGCTTTACCTTTCGCTCAAAGGTCAGAAGCTGCATATTCCTGTCCCCGGGCTTTGGTGTGCGCGAAAAGGTGAACGCCGTAGGCAAAAGTCCGAGCGGCTTGCACGCCACCGCGTCGCCGAGCACTACCTTATGCCCGCGGTGCAGTCCGTCGAAAAAACCGAGAGCGACAGCCGTCGGCTTATCCGATCGTGTCAAATCATATAAAATCCGCATAACTGTCAACTCCTCCTCGTAGATTATAGTAAACTCAGATTTTCTTCAGTCTCAGAAGCGCGTCGAGCTTTAAAATCGTGACCTGCGTTTTCGCGTCGGCGATCTGATTGTTCAGAACCATCTCGACCGCCTTTTCCATAGGGATTTTGAGCACGTCGAGGAACTCATCCTCGTCGGGGCTCTGCTCGCCTGTGCTCTTTACGCGGCAGGCGTAGAGGTGGATTATTTCGTTTGTGTAGCCTGTGCTTGGGTAAAGCTTGCCCAGGGAGGTGAAGCTGTAGCCCGTACAGCCCGTTTCCTCCATCAGCTCACGCTTGCCGTTTTCAAGCGGGGTGCTTCCCTTTTCGAGCTTGCCCGCGGGGAGCTCGAGCACGACCTCCCTATACGGATAGCGGAACTGCTTTACAAAATATAGCTCGTCGTTTTCGTCGAGGGCGGCAATACACACTCCGCCCGGGTGGAGCACGATCTCACGCATAGCGTGATTGCCGTCGGGTAGCTCAACCTCGTCGTGCAAAACGTGCAGGACCCTTCCGTTAAAAATCTCCGTACTGTTCAATGTTTTTTCTTCAAGCTTGCTCATATTGTCCTCCGAGGTGATTTATATTAATACTTACAACGCCGAGCCCGACAGTTATCTGCGGGAAACGGCAGTCAAAAATCTTTGCGAAAAGTTCAATTTTCTGCGCTTATCCGTAATCGGGCGCAGTCTTTGCGGCAGAAAAATCCAAGCGCTCACAATCGGGAGCCGCAAGAGCCCGATCCTGTACGCCGCCGCCTTCCACGGCAGCGAGTGGCTGAACATACTGTTTATGCTTCGGTTCGCGGAGGAGGTGTGCGAGTCCTACTCCCAAAAAACAAAGCCCGAGGGCGTGGATGTTTTCAAGGCTCTGCAAAGGCGCGGGCTCGTGATTATCCCCTGCGTAAATCCCGACGGGGTCGAAATCGCCCTGCGCGGTTCGGGCTCCTGCCCGAGGTACAAAGCCCTGATTGACAGTCTCTCAAAAAACCCCGGCAAATGGCAGGCGAACGCCCGCGGGATCGACCTCAACCACAACTTCAACGCGGGCTTCCGCGAGCTCAAAAGGCTCGAACGCGAGGCGGGGATCGTATCCCCCGCTCCGACCCGCTACGGCGGGGAGAGACCGTTCTCCGAGCCTGAGACCGTCGCGCTGAGAAACCTGTGCCTGAGAAGCCGATTTCACAGCGCCGCGGCGTTTCACAGTCAGGGTCGCGAGGTCTACTGCACCTACGGCAGAACCCCCGAAAAGAGCGTGCTGCTCGGCGAGACCTTCGCGGCGCTCGCGGATTACAGGGTGAGCGTGCCCGAAAAGCTCGCGACGGGCGGCGGGTTCAAGGACTGGATGATAGGCTTTCTGAACACCCCGGCGATCACCGTCGAGACGGGCTTGGGCGAAAATCCTCTGCCGCTCAGAAGCTATCCCCCCGAGTACGAGAGGATAAGGAGCGCTTTGTTTCGGTGTATTCTTGTATAAGGAAACGGGCGGGCTCTCACCCGCCCGTCAGGCTTTATTCCGTTAACGCGTCTACGTCATTGAGAATACTGTCGATTACGTCGTCGCGGATTATTCCCGACTCGTCGGTGATTTCGGACTGCTGGGTGATGTCGATATACTCCTCGGCGGGCTCCTCCTCGGCGTAGTCCTCGTCCTCCTCGATCACGTGGTCGTCGTCGGAGACGATCTCATACTCCATCGCCGCCTGCTCCGCCTGCTGGAGCGGAGTGAGTGTGTCGTTCTGGATCGAGCCGACGATGTTCTCCTGCAAATTCTGGAATCTTGAGGCAAGCTGGTCGTCGTCGTCAAAGGCTTCCTCGACGTTGTCGGTGGAATCCTGAGCGTAGCCGTCGTCGCCGAGTCCCTCCTGAGACGCGAGCTCAGCCTGAACCTTTTCGATAGCCGCCTTCTGCTTCTGGAGCTTTCTCTGCGCCTCCGCCTTTGCCTTTAGCTCAACGAGGTGGTTTTGAGGCTTTTCGACCTTGCGCTCGTCCTTGAAGTAGATGTTATACCAAACGATGAAGATGTATATTGTCCAGATTTTGCGGCTGTTATCCTCTTTTCCGCTGAAATGGACGTCGAGCCAGTTCAGAAGAATATCCGTGTTAAAGAATTTCTGCGCGGTCTCGGAGGTGAACGCCTCTTTTACGACCTTGTAATACTGCTCGTCGCGCAGCCATACCCTCGTCGGAACGGGGAAGCCGAGCTTCTCCTTTTCGGCTGTCTCAATCGGAAGATGGCGCTGAGCCGCCTTACGCATAGCGTACTTTGTGTTGTGCTTGTTGACGCGGAGATTTGTCGGCAGCGTTGACGCGACCTTGAACACCTCCTTGTCGAGGAAGGGAACTCTCAGCTCAAGGGAGTTAGCCATCGACATTCTGTCCGCCTTGAGAAGAATATCGCCGACCATCCAGAGGTTGATGTCGAGCGTCTGCATACGGGTCACGTCGTCCTGACGGCGGGTTCGGTTGAACACGCGGCGCGTCAGTCTCTGCGGCTTTGTGGCGATCGACGGGTCACGCAGGAGCTCGCGCTTCTGGTCGTAGTCGTACATAAACGCGTTGCCGATGTAGCGCTTTTCAAGCGGATGGGTCGCGCGGATGATATAGTCTCTGCCCCTGATGTCGGGGAGCTTCTTCGCAATCCTGCACAGAAGTCTCCTGAGCGCGTAGGGGATGATTTTCTGATAGATTTTAAAAACTCTCGGGTCGTTGTAGCAGGTGTAGCCGCCGAAAAGCTCGTCGGCGCCCTCGCCCGAGAGGACGACCTTGACGTAGTCGCTCGCGAGCCTCGACACAAAGTAGAGCGCGATACAGCTCGGGTCGGCGAGCGGCTGGTCCATATGATACTGGACGGTGGGAACCGCGTCCCAGAACTCCTCGCTCGAAATCAGGTGAGTGTGGTGCTCGACCCCGATTTCCTTTGAGAGGTTCTTCGCCCAGGAAATCTCGTTATATTTTTCGCCGAAGTCAAATCCGACGGTAAAGGTCTTCTGGTCTGCAAAGTAGGTCGAAACGTAGCTCGAATCGACTCCGCTCGAGAGGAAGCAGCCGACCTCAACGTCGGCGATTTTATGAGCGTTGACGGAGTCCTCAAATACCTTCTCGATTTTATCGACGGCCTCCTCCTCGGTCATATTCTCATCGGGCTTGAAGCGAGCCTCAAAGTAACGGACGGTCTCGACCTCTCCGTTTTTGAAGGTCATATAGTGACCCGGGAGCAGGCAGTAGATCCCCTCGAAGAACGTCTCGGGAGGAACCGCGTACTGGAACGAAAGGTAGGTGTCGAGCGCCTTATAGTTGAATTTCTTCTCATACTTCGGGTGCTCGAGGATCGACTTTATCTCGCTTGCGTATATAAAATCCCTGTTTTCGCCGACGACCGCGTAGTGCATCGGCTTTATTCCGAAGAAGTCGCGCGCGATGAAAATGCTCTGATCCTTCGTATTGTAAATCGCGAAGCCGAACATTCCTCTGAGCTTCAAGAGCATATCCTCCTGCCACTCCTCGTAGCCGTGGACAAGCACCTCGCTGTCAGCCTTGGTGTAGAACTTATGTCCCGCTTCCTCGAGCTCCTTTCTGAGCTCCTTGTAGTTATAAATCTCGCCGTTGAAGGTCAGCACGAGGGTCTTGTCCTCGTTGTAAATCGGCTGGTGACCCTCCTCGAGGTCGATGATACTCAGCCTTCTGAAGCCCATACTGATGTACTTGTCCATAAAAAAGCCATCGGAGTCGGGACCCCTGTGAGTAATGACCTCGGTCATCCGTCTGATTGTTTTGTCTCTGTCGAGTACCTCGCCTGTAAATCCGCAGATACCACACATATATAAAACTCCCTTCTTATGGGTATTAAACCTAATTATACATTATAACTATAGCACAAAATGTATAATTCTGCAATTAAAAACGGAAATTTTTAAAAAATTCTTGCAACACTTCGCCCGATAATTTACACTTATATTACAGACGTACGTTTTACCGAACTATTCGGTACCGAGGGGTGAAACTATGGACGAACGAAAATTGGTCAGAAACGCCGCGCGAGGCGACCGCGAAAGCTTCGCCGAGCTGTACATAAAATATCGGGACAGGCTGTACCGCTACGCGGTTTTCCGCGTGGGAGAGGACTGCGCCGCCGACGCGGTTTCGGACTGCGTCGCCGAGGCGTGGAGGTGTATTCCGACGCTCAGGGACGAAAACGCCTTCGGTGCTTGGATTTTCAAGCTCCTGCACCGAAGCTGCATTTCGCAGATCAAGGAGCAAAAGCGCCAACGCGCGCAGAGCGGACTCGAGCAGGTCGAGCTCTCCTACACCGAGGATTTCAAGGGGCTCGAGCTGTCGCAGGCGCTCGGACTTTTGTCCGACGAGGAAAGAGAAATCGTTCTGCTGTCGGCTGTGGCGGGCTTTTCGAGCAGGGAAATCGGGGAGCTGCTCTCCCTGAGAGCGTCGACCGTACGCTCAAAGCTCAGCCGAAGTCTCAAAAAAATGAGAGAATTTCTGGAGTGATACATATGAAAAACGACCTTGATTTTATTAAAGCCAAATTCGACGAAAGCGGCGTAAGCTCCCCCGCGGATATGGGAAAGGACTTCGCGCTTGAATTGACAAAGGACAAAAAGCAGAAGAAAAGAGCGCGCTTTGATTTCCGCAGCTTTTCGGCGGCGGCGGTGCTCGCGGTGTTTGTGCTGTCCTCATACATCACCGCGTCCCACTTCGCTAATCTCCCCGACACCGAGCCCGTAAGGGATAACGGAAAGGTCATCTCGGGGATAATGCGCTTCAACAACCGCAAGGCAATCAAAAAGACCTTGGCTGAGACCGACGACATACACCAAAAAAACGCGCTCGGACTGTATTTCAACAGAAACGAAAACAATTTCCTTGACGATGAGACAGGCTCGTCGGCAGGCCTTTCCGTTTCAAAGAAAACGGTATCCTTCGACTCAGCCTCGGGCTCAGCCTCGCACAACGCGACCTACATTCAGGAGACGGGCGTGGACGAGGCGGACTGCGTAAAGACCACGAGCACCCACATCTTCTATATGGACGAGGGGAAAATCACTATTTTCTCCGCAAGGGGCAAGAACTCAGGGCAGGTCGGCACGATAAAGCCGACTATGAAGGACGACTCATCGCCCCGTGAGTTTTACATCTGCGGGGACAGGCTGGTTTTGCTCGAAAGCGGAGTTGACTGCGTCCGCGCCGAGACCTTCGACATCTCCGACATAAAGAACATAAAGCTCGTCGACTCCTTCACCCAAAGCGGGGATTACACCTCCTCGCGAATGACGGACGGCAGGCTCTACATCGTCTCGGATTACTATGCGGAAATGGACACAGACATTCCGAAAACCTCGCGCAGAAGCTTCGCGACCGACGACGAGGCCACTCCCGACGAGCTCCCGCCGACCTCGATTTACTGCACCAAAAAGCCCCAAAGCCCGAACTTTCTCGTTGTCAGCGAGATAGACATAAACAGCGACCGCTTCAACACAACCACAAAGGCGCTCCTCGGCTCGGCGGAGGAAATCTACTGCAATCAGGAGCACCTCTACGTAACGGCGGGCGAATTGACAAAGCTTGACGACTTTTACTACGCGCGTAACAGCAAGACCGAAATCTTTAAAATCGACCTCAGGGACGGTCTTAAATTCACCGCGTCCGCGAAAATCAAGGGCGAAATCAACAACCAATACTCGATGGACGAAAAGGACGGCAACCTCAGAGTCGCGGCGACCTATACGAGCGGCGGCAAGGAATACAACAAGCTTTATGTCCTCGACAGCGAGCTTAAACCGCTCGGCTCGACCAAACGCTTCGCGAAGGACGAGAGCATAAAGGCGGTGCGCTACATCGGCAACACAGCCTACGTTATTACCTACGAGGAGACAGACCCGCTCTTTGTAATCGACCTCAAGGACCCGAAAAAGCCCGAGATCCTCGGCGAGGTCAAAATCAGCGGCTTTTCGACCCTGCTTGTACCGATCGACGAAAAGACCCTGCTCGGGCTCGGCTACCATACTCAGGACGAGGACGACGGCATCGATATGGAAATCACGGAAGGGCTAAAGCTCGTCACCTTTGACATCAGCGACAAGAAAAACCCCAAGGTGCTCGACACTAAAATCTACAAAAACTGCTCCTCGGCGGTTCAATACGACCCCAAGGCTCTTGTCGTGAATTTTGAGAGAAACGACTTCACGATCCCGTTCAACAAGGAGGGCTTTGACAAAAAGTCCGACTGCTACCTGTGCCACGGCGGAATGCTCAACTTCCGCGTTGAGAACGGCAGGCTCGTAATAGTTGACAACTACCTCTCGCCGAAGTTCAAAACAGACGCCGCCGAGCGCTGCGCCTTTGTCGGCGACGACGTCTACATCATCGGCGAGGTCTACAACGAAAAGGACGATGATTTCAAGGTCGCGATCGACAGCGTAAAATACAAATAACGGCTATCAGGGCGGTCGGGCGAATGTCCGACCGCTTTACTTATTACTTTTTAGCTTTTACTTGATTATAATTCCTTATTTAAAATAAAATCAGCCGAAAATATGTTAAACTAAAAGGGTAATTTTATAATGGGGGTATCCGTATGCCTAAAGCACCGAATGTAATCAGAATATTTGTTGAAAAACGCGAGGGAATGAACGTCGTCGCGCAGGAAACCAAGTGGGATTTGCGCCACAACCTCGGTATCCGCGCGATCGAGGAGCTCCGCTTCGTGAACCGCTACGACATCGAGGGTCTCACAAAGGACGAGTTCGACAAGGCGAAGAATATCATTCTCTCCGAGCCTAATCAGGATGTTATCTATGAAGAAGTCCTGCCCGTTGACGAGGGCTGGAGAGTTTTCGCGATGGAATATCTCCCGGGTCAGTACGACCAGCGCGCCGACTCAGCCGAGCAGTGCGTCCAGCTTCTGACTCAGGGCGAAAGATGTAAGATCCTCACCGCCCGCGTTGTCTGCGTAAAGGGCGAAATAACCGACGAGGAATTTAAGAAAATTCAGAACTATATGATAAACCCGGTCGAGAGCCGTCTTGCCTCTCTCGAAAAGCCCGAGTCGCTCGACATCCCCGTAGAACAGCCCGAAAACGTTAAGGTGATCGAGGGCTTCACAAGCTGGAACGACGACGAAATGCAGGAGTTCTTCTCCTCTATGGGCTTCGCGATGACGCTCGACGACCTCAAATTCACAAGAGATTATTTCCGCGATACCGAGCGCCGCGACCCGACGATCACGGAGCTTCGGGTAATCGACACATACTGGTCGGATCACTGCCGCCACACCACCTTCCTCACGAGACTCGACTCCGTTGAGATCGAGAAATCCGCGCTCTCGGGCGTGATCGAGGACGCGCTCAGGGCTTACTATGAGACCCGTGACGAGGTTTACGGCAAGGACACCGACCGCGACGTAAGCCTTATGGATATGGCTTTGATCGGAATGAAGGCGCTCAAAAAGAGAGGGCTCATTCCCGACCTTGACGAGAGTGAGGAAATCAACGCCTGCTCGATCGAGGTTCCCGTCGAAATCGACGGCAAAACAGAAAAATGGCTCGTTCAGTTCAAGAACGAGACCCACAACCACCCAACCGAAATCGAGCCCTTCGGCGGCGCGGCGACCTGTCTCGGCGGCGCGATCCGCGACCCGCTTTCGGGAAGAGCGTACATCTATCAGGCTATGCGCGTAACGGGCTCGGGCGACCCGACGATCCCCTTCAAGGACACGATGGAGGGCAAGCTCCCCAGCCGTAAAATCACCACAGGCGCGGCGCAGGGCTACTCCTCCTACGGTAACCAGATCGGTCTCGCGACGGGACAGGTCGTTGAGCTGTACGATCAGGGCTACGTCGCGAAGAGAATGGAGATCGGCGCGGTTATCGGCGCTTCCCCCAAGGAGAACGTTATCCGCGAGGTACCCGCTCCCGACGATGTTATCGTACTGCTCGGCGGCAGAACGGGACGCGACGGCTGCGGCGGCGCGACAGGCTCCTCAAAGGCTCACACAACAAGCTCGATAGAGACCTGCGGAGCCGAGGTTCAGAAGGGCAACCCTCCGACAGAAAGAAAAATCCAGAGACTTTTCCGCAACCCCGAGGTTGCTAAGATGATAAAGCGCTGTAACGACTTCGGCGCGGGCGGCGTTTGCGTCGCTATCGGCGAGCTCGCCGACGGACTGACTGTCGATCTTGACAAGGTCACAAAGAAGTACGAGGGACTCGACGGCACCGAGCTTGCGATCTCCGAGAGTCAGGAGAGAATGGCTGTCGTGCTCGACAAAAAGGACGTCGAGCGCTTCATCGCGCTGTCTCAGACCGAAAACCTCGAGGCGACGGCGGTAGCGGTCGTCACCGAGAAGGCGAGACTGACGATGAACTGGCGCGGGGACACTATCGTCGATATTTCCCGCGAATTCCTCAACACCAACGGCGTTACTCAGGTTTCGAGGGCAAAAATCACCGCTCCCGACGCCGACAACTGCTACAGAACCTCCTGTCCCGAGGTATTGAAGGGACTTTCGGCGGCTCAGGCTCTCAAAAAGAATATGTCGAGACTCGAGGTCTGCTCGCAAATCGGACTGAGCGAGCGCTTCGACGCTTCGATCGGAGCGGGCACCGTGATTATGCCCTTCGGCGGCAAGACCCAGCTCACTCCGCAGGAGGCTATGGCTGCAAAAATCCCGCTTCTCAAGGGCGAGACCGACGACGCTACCGCTATGAGCTACGGCTTTATCCCCGCCGTTTCACGCTGGAGTCCGTTCCACGGCTCCGCCTACGCGGTGGTTGAGTCGCTTTCAAAGCTGCTCGCGATCGGCGCTTATCCCTTAAAGGCGAGACTCACCTTCCAGGAATATTTTGAAAGACTTATGGACAAGCCCGAGCGCTGGGGCAAGCCCGCGGCGGCTCTGCTCGGAGCTATGCAGGCTCAGCTTGGGCTCGGTATCCCCTCGATCGGCGGCAAGGACAGTATGAGCGGCACCTTTGAGACCATCGACGTTCCCCCGACGCTCGTTTCCTTCGCGGTCGCGATGACAAAGGCGAGCAAGACCGTCTCCGCCGAGTTCAAGAAGGCGGGCTCAAAGGTCTACTACGTCCCCGTTCCCGAGGACAAGGCGACGCTTATGCCCAAGTGGGAGGAGCTTAAGCGTATGTACAACGCGGTCTACGAGCTTATGGACGAGGGCAAGGTGCTCTCCGCCTCGGTCGTCAAGGAAGGCGGCGCCGCGGCGTGCGTATGCAAGGCGTGTCTCGGAAACACGCTCGGCTTCAGATTTGAAAAGGAGCTCACGAACGACGAGCTGTTCGCTCCGCTTTCGGGCTCAATGATACTCGAGCTCAAGGACGGCGCAAGGCTTTCCGACGACGTAGTGAGCTATCTGCTCGGCGAGGTAGTTGAAGATGCGAAAATTACAGTCAACGGTGAAGCGGTTGAAATCGCTGAAATCGTCTCTGAGTGGACTGAACCGCTCGAGAAGGTATTCCCGACAAAGGCGCAATGCCCGAAAATTACAGTCGACGCAAAATTATATACAGAAAGAAATACAAAAGCGCCTGCGATAAAGACGGCGAAGCCCACGGTATTCATCCCCGTTTTCCCGGGCACGAACTGTGAGGTCGACACCGCGAGGGCGTTTGAAAAGGCGGGAGCCGAGGCTGAGCTTCTTATTGTCAAAAACCTAAAGCCCTCCGACATCGAGGACACCATCAACAAAATGGTCGAAATCATCAACCGTTCGCAGATGATTATGTTCCCGGGCGGCTTCTCGGGCGGCGACGAGCCCGACGGCTCGGGTAAGTTCATCGCCACAACCTTCCGCAACCCGAAGGTAAGAGAGGCGGTCGAAAACCTTCTCCAAAACCGCGACGGACTAATGCTCGGTATCTGCAACGGCTTCCAGGCGCTCATTAAGCTCGGACTCGTTCCCTACGGCGAGATCCGTGAGCTCAAGCCCACCGACCCGACGCTCACCTTCAACACTATCGGCCGTCATATCTCGCATATGGCGTACACAAGGGTCACCTCGGTCAAATCGCCCTGGTTCTCGGGAGTAAACGCGGGCGACGTTTTTGCTGTTCCCGTGTCTCACGGCGAGGGCAGATTTATGGCTGACGAGGAGACCGTCCGCAGGCTCGCGGAAAACGGTCAGATAGCCACCCAGTATGTTGACCTCGGCGGCAGCCCGAGCGATGACATCGCCTTCAACGTCAACGGCTCGATCTGCGCGATTGAGGGTATCACCAGCCCCGACGGAAGGATCCTCGGCAAGATGGGTCACTCCGAAAGAAAGGGCAGAGACCTCTACTCCAACGTACCGTTCAACAAAGACCAGCTTATCTTTGAGAGCGGCGTAAAATATTTCAGGTAAAACAAAGGCGGAGAGGTCACTATCGCACCTCTCCGCCTTACTTCTTACCTGTACTTCCACCTTTTACTTCTTACTTTTTACTTCTTACCTAATCTATCCGGAGGTATTCTATGTATCGGATTCTAATGGTCGAGGACGACGAGAACATTCAGGAGCTCGTATACAACTATTTCACCAAAAAGGAAAAGGGCTTGTTCGAGGTCGAAATCGCGGACAACGGTCAGACAGGGCTCGAGCTCGCCTATGAAAACGCCTACGACCTGCTCCTGCTTGACGTAATGCTCCCCGAGCTCGACGGGTTTGAAATCTGCCGCGAGATCCGCAGGGAGAGCGACGTCCCGATAATGTTCATCACCGCGCGTACCGACGAGAGCGACATCCTCAACGGCTACGCGCTCGGGTGCGACGACTACGTCGTAAAGCCCTTCCCCCTGCCTGTGCTCTATCAGAAAGCGGGCGCGCTTATCAAGCGCTCAAAGGGACTCGTCCGCTCAAAGGTTTTCACCGCGGGCGAGCTTTCGCTCAATCCGAACAACGGACTGGTGATCTGCGGCGGCGAGGAAATCAAGCTCACCGCCCGCGAGTACGCGATTTTAAAGGTACTCATTGAGAACAAGGGAATAATCATCAGCCGCGAAAAGCTGCTCGACATCGTCTGGGGCTACAACAGCGGAGTGGACGAGCGGGTGCTCGACACTCATATGAAGAACCTGAGAAAAGCCCTCGGCGCGAAGGGCAAGCAAATCAAGACGGTGATCAGGCGCGGTTACCGAATCGAGGACTGATATGGAAAAAAAGCTCAAAAAGCAGCGAAACAGGCTGTACCTGAGAATAATACTGATCCTTGTGTCGGTGTGGCTGATAGTCTCGGCGGCGTACTGCGCGATCAGGCTGTACAACGCGACAGACGACGTTCAGAGCAGGGAGCTCGGGACGCTTTCCTACGCCAAAATGGAGATCTCGGGCAGCAAGCACGCCTCGTTTTCAATCATCAGTCTGGCTATGAACAACATAACGAACGGCTATATAAATCAGGTGACGGACGAAAACTTTGACAGTCAGCTCATAGTCACCGACAGAAAGAACAAGAAAACCTTCGTCAACACCGCGGGCAAGCTCCCCGTTCAGTTCAGCTTCAAGCTGACGAACGAGAGCTCCATCAGCGACCTCGGCTTTCTCGACTACCAAGGCGTGCTCGACTCCATAAGCGGCAGTCAGTACAGAGAAATCAAAAAATACCTCACCACCGAACGCTCGGACGGCAAACGGTATGAGCTTGTCTGTACAAAATTTGCCCTCAAAAACGTAGAGTTCAAGCCGATCGAGGTCGTGATAGCCCTGACCGACGGAAATGACGACTCGTGGTTTGTAAACGACGAGATAATCAAGGAATACACCCTGCGATACGACGGAATGGACGAAATCATCTTTGAGTGCTCCGAGATGAGGCGCAACGTCATCCCGAAGTCGTTCATAATTGACGGGATATGCAGCAAGGATTTCATCAGCGCTCTGAGCAAGCAGGAGCAAAACCTCAGCCTCGGGCAGTTTTTCTCAACGCCGTTCGACTACATCTTCTACGCGACGGACTTCATTTCCTCCGGCGACACTCCGTACTTTTTGCAGTACGCAAAGCAAATCCGCTTGCTCGACCTCTGCGGCGCGGATCTTCTCGCGGGCTCGGGGATAATCTTCGCGTTTTTCCTGATTATCGCGGTGATACTGTGCCTGATGATATGGCGGACGGTGAGGGTACAGATAATTCAGGAGCAAAAGCGCTCCGACCTGACGAACGCTCTGGCTCACGATATAAAGACTCCGCTCTTCGTCATAAGCGGCTACGCCTACAGCCTGCAGGAGAACATCGACGAAAGCGAGCGCGAGTCCTACATTCAGAAAATAATCGACCGAGCCGACGACATAAACAGCCTTGTTCAGAAAATGCTCAACCTGAGCAAGCTCGACTCCTACGCGATGACTTTGAACAAAACCGAATTTTCGCTTCCCGAGCTGTTAAGAGAAGCGGTCGACAGCCTTCCGAAGCTAAAAAACGGCAAAAAAATAACCCTCAAAACCGAGGGCGGCGGCGAAATAACCGCCGACAGGGAGCTTATCAAGACCGCTGTGCAAAACCTGATCGAGAACGCGGTCAAGTACTCCCTGCCCGAGAGCGAAATAATCATCACCCAGTCGGGCAAGACTCTGAGCATTTCAAACGAGTGCGAGCCGCTGAAAAAAAGCGAGCTAAAGCAAATCTGGCAGCCGTACTACAGAGCCGACAAAACCCGCCGCAAAAACGGAAACGGGCTCGGGCTTTCGATAGTAAAGTCGATTTTCGATCTGCACAAAATCCGCTGCGAAACAAAAATGAAGGACACCCGCCTCACCTTCGAGGTCAGGTTCAGCTAAAACCTAACAACCTCTTACTTCTTACCTCTTACCTCTTACTTAATACTTATTACCTCTTACTTAAAAAAGGCACGCCGAAGCGTGCCTTTTAATATTGCAAAAATTACTTCTTGCCTCTGTAGTTTACGTGCCAGAGATCCTGAGCGTACTCGAGGATCGCGCGGTCGGAGCTGAACTTGCCCGAGTTCGCGACGTTCATGAGGCACTTTCTGCCGAAGGCGACTCTGTCGGAGTAGTCCTTGTTCGCCTTGATCTTAGCCTCAACATAGCTCATCAGATCGTAAAGAACGAAGTAGTGGTCGGGAGCGTGCCATGAAGCGCCGTCGAGGAGAGCCTTGTGGAGCTCGGCGAAGCTTCCCTCACCCTGAGCGTTGCCGTCGGAAACAGTTCCGTCAACAAGAGTATCGACAACTCTCTTGATCTCGGGGTTAGCGTTGTATACGGAGCGTGAGGAGTATGTATCCTTGATCCTCTCAACCTCTTCGACTCTCGCGCCGAAGATGTACTCGTTCTCAACGCCTGCCTGCTCGGCGATCTCGATGTTCGCGCCGTCCCATGTTCCGAGAGTAACAGCGCCGTTGATCATAAACTTCATGTTACCTGTACCCGAAGCCTCAGTACCGGCGAGCGAGGTCTGCTCGGAGATGTCTGCGGCGGTAACGATCTTCTCGGCGTAGCTTACGTTGTAGTTGGAGCAGTAAACGACCTGGAGCTTATCCTTTGTATCGGGGTCGTTGTTAACGAGCTTGGCGATCTCGTTGATGTATTTGATGATAGCCTTAGCTCTGGCGTAACCGGGAGCGGCCTTTGCTCCAAAGATGAAGCAGGTGGGGTTCCAGTCCTTGAGCTCGCCGTTCTTGAGCTTGAGGTAGATCATCATAATCGAGAAGGCGTTGATAAGCTGTCTCTTATACTCGTGGAGACGCTTTACCTGAACGTCGAAAATCATTGTCGGGTCAACGTCCACGCCGTCCATCTTCTTGATGTAGGCGGCGAGCTCCTTCTTCTTCTTTGCCTTGATTTTATTAAATTCCTTAACGGTGTCGTCGTCCATACACTTGTTGAGCTTGTTGAGCTTGGAGAGATCCTTGAGCCAGCCGTTGCCCACTCTGTCGGTGATGAAGTCGGAGAGCTCGGGGTTGCACAGGCCGAGCCATCTTCTCTGTGTGATACCGTTCGTCTTGTTCTGGAAGCGCTCGGGATAAACCTGATACCACTCCTTGAGAACGTCAGCCTTGAGGATCTCGGTGTGGATCTGAGCAACGCCGTTTACGTATGTGGAAACGTAAGTAGCGAGACGAGCCATATGAACGGTGTTGTTGTCAACGATTCTCATATTAGCTCTCATTTCCTCGCTTACGCCCTTGCTGCGGAGCTCCTCCTGGAGCTTGTTGGCGATGAGGCAGATGATATGATAAATCTCGGGAACAACGTCCATCATAAGGTCGGCGTGCCACTTCTCAAGAGCCTCACCGAGTACGGTGTGGTTGGTGTAGGAGCAGGTCTTTCTCGCAATCTCAAACGCCTCGTCAAAGCCGAGACCGTCGTGCATAAGAAGTCTTACGAGCTCGGGGATAGCCGAAACGGGGTGAGTATCGTTGAGCTGGAAGGCGTAGTCCTCGGCAAAGTGACTGTAGTCGTTGCCGTACTTAGCCTTGTAATCTCTCATGATGTCCTGCAGGGAAGCGGAGCAGAAGAAGTACTGCTGCTTTAATCTGAGAACCTTACCGTCGTGAGAGTTGTCGTTGGGATAGAGGACGCGTGAGATGTTCTCGGCGTCGTTCTTCTCCTGAACGGCTGAATCATAATGAGTGTTGTTAAACTCGTTGAAGTCGAAGTCATGAACAGCCTCAGCCTGCCAGAGACGCAGGGTGTTGATGTTCTTTGTGCCGTAGCCGATGATAGCCATATCATAGGGAACAGCCTTGACGGTCTGACCCTTGAACTCTACGAGTACAGCCTGATCCTCTCTGCGGATGCACCACGGATCCTCGAACTTCTGCCAGTCGTCGGCTGTCTCAACCTGATAGCCGTTTTCGATAAGCTGCTTAAAGAGACCGTACTTGTAGCGGATTCCGTAGCCGTCGAGCGGAACCTCCTGAGTAGCCGCCGAGTCGAGGTAGCAGGCAGCGAGTCTGCCGAGACCGCCGTTACCGAGAGCGGCGTCGTCGATTTCCTCAAAAACGTTGATGTCTACGCCCTTCTTCTTGAGCATTGACTTAACATCGTCGAGGATCCCGAGGCAGTAGAGGTTGTTGTACATCATACGTCCCATAAGGAACTCAGCCGAGAAGTAGTAAGCTCTTCTGCCCGAAGCGTGTTTTTTCTTGCTCTTTGCCCAGTTGTCCGCGATTTCCGCGCCGACTACCTTACCGAGCGCGTAGTGAAGCTGCGCGGGAGTAAGATCCTCGGGCTTTTCGCAGTACAAGGCCTGTGAAGTCAGTTTGAGTTCGTCCATTAAATTCCCCATATTAATCCTCCATTCGTCCGTAAGTATCGGACATCCATGATAATTTTGACGCAAGCTCATCACTCAGAGCGTCGGCGTCCATTCTCCAGACCCAGTTGCCGCCGAGAGTTGACGGAACGTTCATTCTGGCTTCGGAGCCGAGACCGAGTATATCCTGCATTTGAATTACCGCGTAGTCAGCCTTGCTGGCGTAAGCGGTTCTGATAACTGCCCAGTTAAATTCCTCGCCGTCCTTGATACCGCAGACGTCGATTGCGCACTTGATCTCCTCGGGCTCAGCCTGAGCGTACCAGCCCATGATGGTATCGTTGTCGTGAGTGCCTGTATAAACAACACAATTTCTTGTGGTGTAGTTTGAGGGAAGGAACTCGTTCTCCTCGTCGCCGTCAAAGGCGAACTCGAGAACCTTCATTCCGGGGTAGCCGCTGTCCTTGAGCAGCTTGTAGACTCCGGGGGTGAGGTCGCCGAGGTCCTCGGCTACGATCGGGATGTCTCCGATCGCTTCCTTCATTTTGTCAAAGAAATCCATTCCGGGTCCGTCGAGCCAGTTGCCGTGGATGGCGTTCTCGGCGGGATACGGGATAGCGTAGTAGTCGTTAAAGGCGCGGAAGTGGTCGATTCTCGTGATGTCGTAGAGATTCGCCGCCGCGGCGATACGGTTGAACCACCAAGCGTAGTCGGTCTGCTTTAAGTAAGCCCAGTCGTAGAGCGGGTTGCCCCAGAGCTGACCCGTTTCTGAGAAATAGTCGGGCGGGCAGCCTGCGACGCAGACGGGAGCGTTGTTCTCGTCGAGCCAGAAAACGTCGGGATTAGCCCAAGTGTCGGCGCTGTCCATAGCTACGTAGATAGGCATATCGCCGAGGATCTGGATTCCGAGGTCGTTGACGTACTCGCGGAAGTCGTACCACTGCTCGTAGAACTTGAACTGAACCCATTTCCAGAAATCGATGTCATCCGCGAGCTTTTTCTTATACTTGCGGATAGAGGCGGGCTTACGCATTTTTATGCCCTCCTCAGGCCACTCGTTCCAAGCGGTCATATCAAAGTGCTTTTTGACCGCCATATAGAGGGCGTAGTCGTCGATCCAGTAGGCGTTGTCCTCCTTGAACTCCTCGAAAACGTCGAGCTCATAGTCAGAGAGATAGGTCTCGTACGCCTTGCGGAGTACGACAAAACGGTTGTTGTAGATTTTTTCGTAGTCAACCTCATGCGGGTTATCGCCCCAGTCGATAGCGTCGAGCTGTTCCTTGTCGATAAGCTCCTCCTCAACCAGCGTGTCGAGGTCAATCATATAAGGATTGCCCGCGTAGGTCGAGAACGACTGATACGGCGAGTCACCGTAGCTTGTGGGGCCCGCGGGTAAAATCTGCCAGATTTTCTGACCCGCGGCGGAGAGGAAGTCCGCAAACTCCCTGGCCTCTTTGCCGATAGTACCGATACCGTAAGGCGACGGCAGAGAGGTGATTGGCATTAAAACTCCTGCCACTCTTGCCATAATTTCAACTCCCTTCAGATGTTGAATAAAAAAGATATTAAATTTCTCGGTGTCGCGCACACGTCCACCATAAGTAAGATAATTTTATCATATAAACCGTAATTTATCAAGTCTTATTTGTAGGTTTTGACTAATTTTGTGCACTTAAAACAAAGTTTAGCGGTTAAAGTTCGTCAATAGGCGGGTCAGTTTTATGTATTATGCACAATAGTCATAAAATTTGCCGCCTCAAAAAGGTTTTTTGATAAGAACCAACAACTGATTTTCAGCTTTTCGGCGATATGAACAAAAAACCGAGGAGGAGTTTTTTCGTCAGGGTACACAAATAACAGCGCCGATTTTTGGAAGTAAAACACTACGAAAACCCGAAATCCGGTACACCTGATTTTCGGGTTTTTCTACAATCTGAAAGGCTGACCTTTCGGTCAGCCTCTATCTTTATGCTGTTATTCCGTTTTCTTGACTTCGAGACCGAGGACGTCGAGGCTTTCGCTGTCCACCTCGGACGGACACTGGCTCATAAGCTCGCTCGCGTTCTGAACCTTGGGGAAGGCGGTTACGTCTCTGAGCGAATCGACTCCCGCGAGAAGCATTGTGATTCTGTCAAAGCCGAAGCCCATTCCTCCGTGGGGCGGAGCGCCGTACTTGTACGCTTCAACAAGGAAGCCGAACTTTGCCTCGATCTCCTCGTCGGTCATTTTGAGCGCGCGGAACATCTTCTGCTGGAGCTCATAGTCGGTGATACGGATAGAGCCCGAGCTCAGCTCCGTTCCGTTGAGGGTGAGGTCGGCTGCCTTCGCGATGACCCTTCCCTTGTCGGAGTCGAGGTACTCGAGACAGTCCTCGCGCGGCATTGTGAAAGGATGGTGCATAGCGACCCACTCGCCGCTTTCCTCGTCCTTCTCAAAGAACGGGAAGTCGACTATCCAGACGAACTTGAAAACGTCGGGGATGATTCCGAGTCTCTTTGCGGTGACGAGTCTCAGAGCGCCGAGAACGGGCAGGGTAACCTCGTTTTTGTCGGCGACAATAAGGACTACGTCGCCCTTTTCGGCTCCGGCGGCTGAGAGTATTCCCTCAAGCTCGCCCTCCTTCATAAACTTCTTGAACGAACAGCTCGGCTCGTCCTCGACCCAGCGGACGAAGGCGAGACCCTTTGCGCCGATACCGCGGACGTACTCGGTGAGCTTGTCGATTTCCTTTCTCGTATATGTCTTAACGGCGTTTTTGAGCACGATACAGCGCACCGAGCCGCCGTTCTGAACAGCTCCGCTGAACACCCCGAACTCGCTGTCGCGGACGAGGTCTGAAATATCCTGTATCTTCATTCCGAAGCGGACGTCGGGCTTGTCGGAGCCGTAGTTCTCCATAGCCTCCCTGTAGGTCATACGCTCAAAGGGGGTCTCGAGCTCTTTTCCGAGCACCTCGCTGAAAATCCTCTTGAACAGACCCTCGCCGATTTCCATTATATCGTCCATATCGGCAAAGGACATTTCCATATCTATCTGGGTAAACTCGGGCTGACGGTCGGCTCTCAAATCCTCGTCGCGGAAGCAGCGCGCGAGCTGGATGTAGCGGTCAAAGCCCGAAAGCATTAAGAGCTGCTTATAAATCTGCGGCGACTGCGGGAGAGCGTAGAACTTTCCCTGATGGATACGCGAGGGCACGAGATAGTCGCGCGCGCCCTCGGGGGTGCTTTTTATCATCATAGGAGTCTCGATTTCGATAAACCCGTTGTCATAGAAATAGTCGCGGGCTGCCTTTGCGATTTTTGAGCGCATAATGAGGTTTTCCTGCAACGGTCTCCTCCTTAAATCGAGGTAGCGGTACCTAAGCCTCGTCTCCTCGCCTGTCTTTGTTTCGTCGAGGATCTCAAACGGAGGGGTCTGAGCCTTCGACAAAATGCGGAGCTCGCTTACCTGAATTTCGACCTCGCCGGTCGGGATTTTGTCGGTCTTTGCCGAACGCTCGGCGACCGTTCCCCTGACTCCGAGGACATACTCCGAACGGCAGGAAGCCGCTTTCTCAAAAATCTCTCTGTCGCAGGAATCGCCGAACGCGAGCTGAACGATACCCGTTCTGTCGCGCAGGTCGATAAAAATAAGCTGTCCGAGGTCGCGCTGACGCTGTACCCAGCCGAAAACGGTGACCTCTCTGCCAACGTCTGAAATGCGGAAGTCTCCGCACATATCGGTCCTTTTGAGACCTGTCATAAATTCTGCCATAGTCTTACTCCTGTTACTCCATATTCCCGAATTTTTCCGATAAATATAATGAAGCGAATTTCTCCGCGAAGCTCCCGTCGAGAGGAAGGGCGGTTTTTTCGCCTGTTGTCATATTTTTTAGCTCGGCTTTGTTTTCGTCGAGCTCGTTGTCGCCGATCACGACGCTGAATTTCGCGCCGATTTTGTCGGCGTACTTCATCTGAGCCCTCAGTCCGCGTCCGACGACGTCTGTCTCAGCCGAAAGCCCCGAAAGACGGACGCTGTTTACAAGCTCGAACGCCTTTGTCTGCGCTCTGTCTCCCAGTCCCGCGACGTAAACCGCGCAGGGCTCGGGCTCGGGGATCTCGATTCCCTGATTTTCCATAACCATAAGCAGACGCTCAAGTCCCATAGCGTAGCCGAGTGACGGCAAATGCTGACCGCCGAGCTCCTCGATCAGACCGTCGTAGCGTCCTCCGCCGCAGACCGTTCCCTGACTTCCGATAGCGTCGGAGACGAACTCGAACACCGTCTTTGTGTAGTAGTCCAAGCCCCTGACGATTTTGGGATTGACCTTGAAGTCGATTCCCGCGACCTTCAAATAAGCCTTGACCTGCTCAAAGTGGCTCTCGCACTCCTCGCACAGATAGTCGAGAATACTCGGCGCGTCCTTCGCGATTTCGGCGCAGGACGGGACCTTGCAGTCGATCAGGCGCATTGGGTTCTTCTCGAGCCTGTTCTTGCAGTTGCCGCAGAGCTCGTCCTTGAACTGACCGAAGTACTCCCTGACGGCGCTGTTGTATTTTGCCCTGCACTCGGGACAGCCGATAGAGTTGATTTCGAGGTGCAGGTTCTTTATTTGCAGACGCTTAAAAATCGAATCCGCGAGCGAAATGACCTCCGCGTCCGCGGCGGGCGAGGAGGTGCCGTACTCCTCGATTCCGAACTGGTGGAACTCCCTGAGCCTGCCCGCCTGCGGCTTTTCGTAGCGGTAGCAGGAGGTCAGGTAGTACGCCTTTATCGGCAAGCCCTCGTTTGTAAGCGCGTGCTCGAGAACCGCTCTCGCGGCTCCCGCGGTGCCCTCGGGACGAAGGGTGACGCTCTCGCCGCCCTTTGTGTCGAAGGTGTACATCTCCTTCTGGACAACGTCGGTCGTCGCGCCGACTCCGCGCGCGAAGAGCGCCGTGTGCTCAAACACAGGCGTTCTCAGCTCCTTGAAGCCGAATTTCGACGCTTCCTCGCGCATAATGTTCTCGACGAACTGCCAGCGGTAGCTCTGCTTGGGCAGAACGTCCTCGCATCCTTTGATTTTCTTTGTTATCAATGCCATATAATTACTCCTGTATAAAATTACTCCAAACACAACTAAAGGGCAGCAAACGCCGCCCGATAGCAACTATTATTATTTTACTTGATAATGTTTCTCCAGTCAAGGTCGCCGCGCTCGAGACCGTGGATAAGCACCTCGGCGGTGGCGATATTGGTCGCGACGGGGATATTGTGCATATCGCAAAGCCTGAGGATGTTCATATCATTCGGCTCGTTGGGCTTGGGATTGAGCGGGTCTCGGAAGAAAAGCAGCATATCGATTTCGTTGCAGGAGATACGCGCGGCAATCTGCTGGTCGCCGCCCTGAGAACCCGCGAGGAAGCCCGTTATCGAGAGTCCCGTCGACTCCGCGACAATCTTGCCCGTGGTTCCTGTCGCAAAAAGGTTATTTCTGCTCAGAATTCCGCAGTAAGCGATACAAAACTGAATCATTAACTCTTTCTTTTCGTCGTGTGCAATAAGCGCGATATTCATAATTTCCTCCTAAAACCTTATACAATCTATATTATCCCTTAAAAGCAAGCTGAACCTGTTCGCCCTCGAGCCTCCGAGCCAGACAGTCAAAAACCGTGACGGCGGGACTCCAGTTGAGACCCGCGCAGCCGTTCTGCGTCATAGCGGAGAGCCTGAGGTCAAGCGGAATCAGGGCGATAAGCCTTGTACCCGCCTTGTCGACGACCTCGTCGAGATCCTCGTAGCAGGAAAGGCTCTCAAAGTGCTTTCTGTCAAACCTGTTGATAATGAGCCTCATATCGCTTATACCGAGGGTCGCAAGCCTCGTGCGGATTTTAACCGCTCCGCGCAGGCTGACGGGCTCGGCGTTTGTAACAATGAGCGCTCTGTCGGCGGGAGCGGCGGCGGTCATAAAGCCCGAGCCGATACCCGCGGGCGAGTCTATAATAACGTAATCGTAGGAAGTCTTGAGCTCGTCGACGAGCTGTTTAAAAACCGAGGGGCTGATTTCGTTGTCGGTATCAAAGGGAGCCGCCATAAGGTGCACGCCTTGCAGATTCTTGCTTTGATAAACAGCCTCGCGGGGCGTACAGTTGCCCTTGACCGCGTCCGAGCAGTCAAAGAGGATTTCCTCGCTGGCGTCGAGCATAAGGTCGATTCCCCTCATACCGCAGTCGCAGTCAATCAGAAGCACCCTTTTGTTCTGTTTTACAAGCGCCGCCGAAAGTCCGACGCACACGGTGCTCTTGCCCGTTCCGCCTTTTCCGGAGGCGACTACAATTACGTCGTTCATAATACTACCTCGTATACATATTACCACAACTGAATCAAATCCGCAACAATTCCAAAAAAATTTGTTTAACAAAAATTAACCCGTTTTTCTGTTGAAAATGCCTATTTTTCGCTCGTTTCACCCCTAAAAATGTAAGCGTCGGGCAAAAAGTTCGTGTTTCTGTCACAAACCTTGCCCGACGCGTCATTTACGTCAGCTGTTTACAGCTTAAATTTTACCTTGATCAGTCCCGAAGCGTAGGGGGCGATTTCATAGGAGTTGTAGAAAACATAGAAGTAATCTCCCTTGAGCGCGCACTTGAACTTGTTGAGCGCGGTCTGTTTGACGGTGTTCTTCGCGTCGGGGAAGAATGTCTTCGGGTTCTTGTCGATAGCCTTGTTCGTCGCCTTGATGATTTTGCTCTTCAAAGCCTTCGGGCTGAGCTTGGTCATCTGAGAGGGCAGAAGCTTTTTGCCCGTCGCGGTGTCAAAAACAGCTCCGTCGGTCACGGACATTCCGTGAGCTCCGTTGGTAAAGGTGCCTGTTAAGACCTTGAAGCTTATTTTGCCGTCCTTCTCGTCAAGGAACTTCGTCGAAAGCTTGACGACGTAGCTTCTGAAATACTGCGGGTTGTCCTTGTAGTCGCTCTTCGCGGCGCTTACAAGCTTTTTTGCTTCCTTTTTGCAGGTGTTCTTCAGCTTTGTGAAGTAAGCGTTTATCTTCTTTGCCGCGGCGGTTCCCTCGGTCAGCTTAGGGATTTTGACCGAAAGCTTTACGTAGACGACTCCGTTTGACTTGTACTCCTTCTTTGCCGAGCGGTACTCAACCTTCTGCTTTGCCGAAACAGAGGCGGGCATAACCGACGCGACCCCGAATACCAGCATAAACGCAAGAAGCAGACTTAATAATCTTTTGCTCTTCATAAAAAAACCTCCTTAAAATTATTCTTCTCCGCGCTCCTTAAAGGCGAAGAATCTTTGACCTACGTAATTGCACGCCACAAAGACGCACGCGCCGATTGTCATAGCGGCGTTGCCCGCGAACTTCTCGACCGACCAACCGAAGAACGACAGCGCGCCCTCGGTGCTTTTTCCGCAGGAGGCGCAGACCTTCGCGGCGGCGTCGATTTTCTCGGAGCAGGCGGGACAGAAGAGGATAGGGTTCGCGTTAAAAATCCACTCCGCGACGGGAGCGACGATAACATACGCGACAACATAGCAGCAGGCGATGTTCAGCGCGAACCTCAGAACCGGCTTCCAGCCCTTTTCCTTATTTTTAAAGGTAAAGTATTTGTTGAGGAAGTAGCTGCACAGGCTTCCGAATACATTTCCGAGCAGGGTCGCGACAATAACGCCCCACGCGTAAGCGTCCCAGCCGAAAACATTGTAAAAAACGAACTGGAGCCCGAGCCCGACAATAGTATTGATTATGCCGACGAGGATAAACTTCCAGAATTTGATGTCAAAAAAATTTTTAATAAAATCTACCATAGTTATATAATAACCCTTCCCGATATATATATCAAGCTTTGATAAACAAATTATAACAAAAAATCCAAAAAAAGTCCATATTTTATTTATATTTTATATTTACCTTGACGTAAATATGTGTTATTATATAAAATGGTTTTTTGTGTTGTCTTTTGACAGCAACAACTATTATTACCCGCAAGGGTACAAAGGAGTAATAAACAAATGACAAGAAAGAAAAAGAACGGCGATAGCGCCGAACGGAAGCTTTCAGCAAATCCTTCCTTCTTCACGGTTCCGAGTGAGGGAGTGCTGCGCGAGGGCGGATTCTTCACACGAAACGTCTTTGTGCTGCTGTCGTTTCTGATTCCCTTCGTGCTTATGGCAACCGCCTTTGCCATTATGGGATGTCAGCCCTTCGGCGACAAGCAGATACTCGTCACCGATTTGTGGCACCAGTACTTCCCGTTTCTCGTCGACTATCAGGACAAGCTCAAACACGGCGAGTCGCTTTTATGGTCTTGGACTCAGGGCGCGGGTACAAACTACCTCGCTCTCGGCTCCTACTACCTCGCAAGCCCGCTCAATTTCCTGACGGTGCTTCTCCCCTCAGACCTTCTGGGCTTTAACCATATCGCGTGGGTGAATATGTTCCTCACCTTCTCGGTTTGTCTCAAAATCGGACTCGCGGGCGGCTTCTTCGCTCTGTTTCTGCGCTACGCCTTCAAGCGTGACGACCTTTCGCTGGTTATCTTCTCGGTAGCCTTTGCGCTGTCGGCTCACCTTGTCGGCTACTACTGGTGCGAAATCTGGCTCGATACCGTCGCCCTGACCCCGCTGGTTGTAATGGGCTTCCTCGCTCTTATGCGCGAGGGCAGATACAGACTGTACGTTATCTCGCTCGCCCTCTCGGTTCTGGCGAACTACTACATCGGTCTGTTCACCTGCGTATTTATGCTTTTGTGCTTCATTGTTTACAACATCGCGTTCTTCGAGGGCTTCAAGACCCTGCTCAGACGCTTTGTCAGAATCGCGCTGACGACCGTTGTCGCGCTGTTGATCACGACCATACTCATTCTCCCCGCGTACTTCGGACTGCAAACCACCCACGCGGCGTCGAGCTCCTTCCCGCAGGGCTTCCAGATCAACATCGGCTCAAGCTACGACATCTGGGGGCTTCTCGAGGCGATAAAAATTACGACCTCTCAGCTCTCGGTATTCGTCGAGCCCACTGTAACGGAGGGTCACCCGAACATCTCTATCGGCTTTGTCGCGATAGTCGTTTCGGTTATGTTCTTCGTTTCGCGCAAAATCAAGCTCAAGGAAAAAATCGTCACGGGCTGTCTGCTCCTCTTCCTCGTAATGAGCTTCATCATCCGTCAGCTCGACTATATGTGGCACGGCTTCCACTTCCCGAATATGATCCCCTTCCGATTCAGCTATCTCGTCAGCTTTGTGCTGGTGCTCATAGCGTTCAGGGCATTCCTCGTTATCGACTTTACGAACCTGTTTGACATCATCATCACGACCCTTGTTGTGACGCTTATTGTGCTCTCGGGGATCGGAACTCAGGAGCTTCTCCCGATAATCGCGTCCGCCTCGATAGGCGCGGTCGTGCTCATTCTCATAACCCTGTTCTGGAGAAATAAAATCAGCAAATCGGTGCTCTGCATACTACTCGCCGCTATGACGGTGGCGCAGTGCGGAGTGACGGCGTTCAAGGCTGTTTCAAAAACCTCCGTCACGACAACCTATGAATATCCCCGCGGCGGCGAATCGACGGCGACTGTCGTTAATTATATGAAGAACCTCGAAAAGGACACCAAGGAGCTCTGGAGAGCCGAGTTCACAAGCACTCAGACGCTCTGCGACTCCTCGCTCAACGGCTTCAACGGCGTTTCGATGTTCAACTCGATGACAAATGAAAGCTTCACCCGCTTTGCCGAGAACTTCGGTCTTATGGGCTGGCTGTCGGGCAACCGTTACACCTACGCCGAGAGCTCACCCGTCACCGATATGTTTATGAACCTCAAATACCTTATCGCCCGCGACGGCAACATCAACGACGCCGAGTATTGGACGGAGCTCTACAGGGAGTCAAACGTAAGCCTTGCCAAGAACAAGTGCTACATCCCGATGGGCTTTATGACGAAGTCCGAGATTTCAAACTACAAGGGCGAGCTCGACGAGGACACCTACAACCCGTTCGAGAGACAGGCTGAGCTGTTCAGCCTTGCTACAGGCATAAAGGAGAGCGTCTACACCAAGCTCGACGTTGTTTCTCAGGGTCACACCGACTACAAGATCTTCCCCGTAAACCGACTCGACTACGGCAGCTATTCATTCTCGACAAACGACCAGACGACCGCTCCCAAGCTCAAGTGGAACTTCACGGCTCCCAAGGACGGCAACTACTACTGCTACGCTCAGGTCGGCGACGCCGATACGGTCACCGTATTGTGCAACGACCAGACCCGTACGGGCACCTCGACCTTCTACATCAAGCGTCCGTACATTATGTCGATCGGTCACTTCAAAAAGGGCGACAAAATCTCGATTTGCAGCGACCTCAAGGCGGGCTCCTCGGGCACAGCCAAGCTGTACGTAAACCTTCTGAACACCGACGTATTCAACAAGGGCTATGAGATCCTCAGCAAAAACCATATGGAGACGACCTTCTGCAAGGGCAACCATATGGAGGGAACTATAACCGCCGACGAGGACGGAATGTTCTACACCTCAATCCCCTACGAATACGGCAAGAGGGACAGAGACACCCTCATCGGAAAGCTGTTCGCGTCGGACGGCGAGGGCTGGACAGCCGAGGTCGACGGAAAGAGCGTCGTAATAACTCCGCTGGCTCACGCGCTGACGACCTTCAAGCTCTCGAAGGGAACCCACCACATCAAGCTCACCTACTACCCCAAGGGCTTCAAGAAGGGCGTGCTCCTGACGACTACCGCGCTTGTAATCTTCATCGGCTTCACCGTATTCCTCTACCTCAAAAAGAGGAAGCGCAAAAAGGAAGGAATTGAAGATACAAAAGAAAGATTGTTTACAATTTAAAACATAAAGGCGGCCGCAGCAAACGCTTCGACCGCCTGATTTTTTGTTTTCCGTAAGGCTTACTCAGCCTTGTCCTCCTGAAGGGTTATTTCGATTTCCTTTGAGGAGTTTGTGCTCGGTCGGAAAATCTTGACTTTGACCTTGTCGTTGGGCTTGTGCTTTTCGAGAACGGAATAGCAATCGCTGAAGGTTTTGATTTTCTCGCCGTCTACCTCGGTCAGAATGTCACCCTCGCGGACGTCCCTGCCGTCGAGCGGACCGCCCTCTGAGACCTCCTGGATCTCGATTCCGGCGACCTCGGAGTCTCTTGTTGTGACCGCCTGACCGACGATACCGATTCTGACTCTTCCCTTGACGTAGCCGTCGCGGATTATGCTGTCAACGAGCTTCTTTACGGTGTTGCCGGGAATCGCGAACGCCATTCCCTCGTAGTTGTCAAGCGCGACCTTAGCCGTCGCCACGCCGACAACCTGACCGTACATATTGACCATCGGACCGCCGCTGTTTCCGGGGTTGATCGCCGCGTCGGTCTGGATCACCTTCGCGTTGTTTGACGACAGAGCCTTTCTGTCGAGAGCGGAGATTATTCCCTTTGTGACAGAGTTCTGATAGTTGATTCCGAGCGGATTTCCGACGATGATTATATCCTCGGTGACCTTTAGCTCGTCGCTGTTTCCGAACTGCGCGGGCGTGAGGTTCTTGGCGTCGACCTTGAGCACCGCGATGTCGTTTCGGCTGTCGTAGCCGACGACTCCCGCCTTGTACTCCTTTTTGTCGGAGGTGACGACCTTGAACTTGTACGCCTTGCGGCTGTTTCCGATGATGTGCGAATTTGTGATTATGTAGCCGTCCTTGCTGATTATGATTCCCGAGCCCATCGTTGTGTAGCTCGACTCGGTGCCCTCCTGTCCGTCAACATAACAGAGCACTCCGACAACGCTTTTCTCAACCTTTTCAAAGGCATAGGCTGAGCCGTACTCGCCTTTTTTGACCTTCGAGGGCTTTGACTGCGTGGGCAAGCCCTTGTACGACGGGTCTGTCGCGTTCTGAGCGTTTGACTCGGGGTATTCCCTGCCCTCCGTCGTCGGCTCGGTCGCTTTCTCGCTCGGGAAGGTGAACGAGTAGTCCTGAGTCGGGGAAGTCTCCTCGCGGAAGCCTCCGTCGGACGGATTGAGCGAAACAAATATCACAAATCCGACCATTGTTACGACCAAAAACGTAATGATTGTCGCGAGGAACGCCTTGAGCCCGGTGCTCATCGGCTGCTTTTGCGGCTGATAGGGCGTTCTGTACTGCTGATACTGCTGCGAAGGAGCGCCGTAGAACGGCGGAGTCTCTCTTTCGGGAGCGGGCTGCGGCTGATAATACCTCTGCGGCGCGCCCTGAGCCTGCGGCGGCTGCGGGTACTGAGGAGCCTGCGGCGGCTGAGGGGGCTGAGGATACTGCGGGTACTGCGGCTCCTGCGGAATCTGCGGAGGCTGCGGAGGCTGCGGGTACTGCGGTATCTGCGGCTCCTGCGGTGGCTGAGGATATTGCGGCTCCTGCGGAGGCTGCGGAGGCTGCGGGTATTGCGGAACCTGCGGCTCCTGCGGAGGCTGAGCGGGCTGAAACCGCTCGTCGGGAGTGTAGCCGTTCGGAATACCCGGAGCCTGCGGAGGCGTCGGAGGAGCCTGCGGCTCGGGGTTGTACGGATAGTTATTAAAATCGTTACTCATAATATCACCTTTATTATTCTTATTAAACACACCAATTATACATTTTTTCACACTCAAAAACAACCTTTATCAAAGAAATTCCAAAATTTTTCGCAATTTTTTCTCAAAACCCTTTATCTCAGCCATATTTTGTTGTATAATATTCCTAACCGTATAAAGTAGACGTACTTTATATGAAATTTTACTTTCGGAGGTAAAGATTATGGCATTAGTAAACGCAAAAGAAATGCTTACCAAGGCAAAGGCAGGTCACTATGCGGTAGGTCAGTTCAACATCAACAACCTTGAGTGGACAAAATCCATTCTTCTCACCGCGGAGGAGCTCAAATCACCTGTAATTCTCGGCGTATCTGAGGGCGCGGGCAAGTATATGTGCGGCTACAAGACAGTTGTCGGTATGGTTACGGCAATGCTCGAGGAGCTCAACATCACCGTTCCCGTCGCGCTTCACCTCGACCACGGCTCATACGAGGGCGCGAAGGCTTGCATTGAGGCGGGCTTCAGCTCAATTATGTTCGACGGCTCACACTATCCGATCGACGAGAACGTCGCAAAGACAAAGGAGCTCGTAGCAACCTGCGAGGAGCTCGGACTTTCGATCGAGGCAGAGGTTGGCTCGATCGGCGGCGAAGAGGACGGCGTTATCGGCGCGGGCGAGTGCGCGGATCCGCAGGAGTGCAAGATGGTCGCTGACCTCGGCGTAACAATGCTCGCCGCGGGTATCGGCAACATCCACGGCAAATACCCCGAGAACTGGGCTGGACTTTCCTTCGAGACTCTCGACGCTATCCAGCAGCTCACAGGCGATATGCCTCTCGTACTCCACGGCGGCACAGGAATCCCCGCTGATATGATCAAGAAGGCTATCGAGCTCGGCGTAAGCAAAATCAACGTAAACACCGAGTGTCAGCTCGCTTTCGCGGCGGCGACAAGAAAGTACATCGAAGAGGGCAAGGACCTCCAGGGTAAGGGCTTCGACCCGAGAAAGCTTCTCGCACCGGGCGCAGAGGCGATCAAGGAGACCGTAAGAGAGAAAATGGAGCTCTTCGGTTCTGTAGGAAAAGCTTGATCAATTGAGAATTGAGAATTAATGGTCGGGTAGACAGATACTTCTTTGAGAAGTGTTTGTCTCCCGACCATATTACTATGCTCCGCAAGCGGAGCTTGCATAAAAACTCGGTCGGGCAGAAGAGTTCATTTTTTGATGAACCTTTCTGCTCGACCTTAATTATCAATTATCAATTATAAATTATCAATTAACTCAGCTTCGCGAGTCTCATCTGGATCGCGGTCGCGTCCTTGATGGAGACAGCGCCGTCCTTGTTGAAGTCGGCGAGAGCCATCTGCTCGGCGTCGAACTCGGTGAGGAGAGCGAGCTTTTTCTGGATCTCGGTCGCGTCCTTGATGTTGAGCTTTTTGTCGCGGTTTACGTCTCCGAGCTCATACTGAGGCAGAGTGGTGACGGGAGCCGTCGTTGTTTCGGGAGCCGTGGTGGTGACGGGAGCCGTAGTCGTGGGCGCCTCTGTCGGCGGTTCCGTTGCGGGAGCCTCGGTCGTCGGCTGGGTGTTGACGTTCTCAAAGCTGTCCTTATCGACCGCGATAACCATTGAGTAACCCGGAAGAGTGAACTTGCCGTTGCTTACCTCTCCGAGCTTCTTTACGCCCGCGCCCTTGCTGTTCGCGAGGATGACCCAGTTGTTGCCCTCGGAGCCGTCTATCTGATAGTCGATCTGGTTTGCGGCGCTGTTCGCGATTACCGCGAGCTTCTTCCACTCGCCCTGCTTGTTGTTGTGCCATACAGCCGCGTAGGTGGTCGAAGCGCTCTCTCCCGAGTAGCTCTTGTAGCCCGAGATGGAGCCCTTTGTATCGTCTCTGAGCGGAGAGAACTTCTCCCTTATCTGACGAGTGCCTCTGTAGAAGTCGACGATATCCGAGTTCTTCTGAACGTTGCCCCAGTCGATCATATTTCGTCCCGCGGGGGATTTGTAGCTGTTCTCGTCGTTGTCCTTGGAGCGTCCCATCTCTTCGCCCGCGAGCATAAAGGTAATGCCCTGCGACATATTGAGAAGTCCGCCCGCTAACTTGTTCTGAGCGGCGAGCTTGTCGTTTCTGCCTCTGAAATCGCTCACTCCCTGAGAAGCCGCGAGTCTGTCCCAAAGCGTCTGGTTATCGTGACAGGAGGTGTAGGATACCGTCTGAGACGGAGCCTTTGAAACCCACTGGTAGGTCTTTGCGTCGTGAGTACCGACGGTGTTGCCCATGATACCCTCGTTGAGCTCCTTCATCGAGGAGGCGTTGCCCTGTACCCAGCCCTTGCCCTTGAGCTCAAAGACAGAGCCCTTAATGGCGTCGCGGATACCGTCGTTGAAGATAGCCACTCTCTCGTCGAGGTTGCCCGAGTTGAAGCGGTCGGCCTCGTGGAACTGCTGACCCGTCCAGGTCTTGTCGGGGTATGTGCAGGAGCCGCCTGTCCAGCCCTCGCCCCAGATCACGAGTCTCTTGTCGACCTTGTCCATTTCTTTTCTGAGAAGGTTCATAGTCTCGCAGTCGTGAACGCCCATAAGGTCAAAGCGGAAGCCGTCGATATGGTACTCGTTGACCCAGTACATACAGGACTGAATGAGGAAATTGCGGTACATTCTTCTCTCGGAGGCTGTTTCGTTGCCGCAGCCCGAGCCGTCGGAGTACTTTCCGTTTGCCTGCATTCTGTAGTAGTAATTCGGCACGCACTTCTCAAAGGAGGAGTCGGGAGCCGAGTATGTGTGGTTGTATACAACGTCCATTACAACGGAGAGACCCGCCTTGTGGAGCGCCTGGATCATCTGCTTACATTCCTTGATACGAACGTTGCCGTCGTTCGGGTTCGAGGAATAGGAGCCCTCGGGGACGTTGTAGTTAACAGGGTCGTAGCCCCAGTTGAACTGGTCGTTCGAGCCGCCCTCGTCGATCGAGCCGAAGTCATAGAACGGAGTTATCTGAACCGTTGTGACTCCGAGCTTCTTTACGTAATCGAGCATTGTTGAGTACTTGCCCTGCTTGTTGAGGGTCGTGCCCGTCTCGGTAAAGGCGAGGAATTTTCCTCTGTTCTTGCTCGAAACGCCCGACTTTGTGTCCCAAGAGAAGTCCTTTACGTGAACCTCCCAGACGTAGGAGTCGGTGTTCTTTGCGGGAGCGATGTGGACGTCCTTGTCCCAGTCTGCGGGGTCGGTGTCGTCGAGGTTTACGATCTGCGACCTTTTGCCGTTTATACCCGTCGCGACCGAGTAAATATCCTGAGTCTCTCTCGACTGCTGGTTCTGACCGAGAACGTTCGCGGCGTTGACGGTGTAGGTGTAGAACTTGTTCTTCTGGTCGCCGCTTATAGTGGTTGACCAGACGCCGTTCGAGCTGTTGTAGGTCATATTCTGAGAGCTGAGCTGACTGCCGCCCGTACCCGAGGAATAAAGATTGACCTTGACCTCCTTCGCTGTGGGAGCCCATACCTTGAAGGTAGTGCCCGACTTTGAGTAAGTCGCGCCGAGGTCCTTGCCGTCGTAGCCTTGCCTGCTGTCGAGGTTTTGCGAAGCGTTGGTGTACTGATTGGAAGCGCCTGTCTGAGTTTTCGAGCTGTCATAAGCGTTTGCGAAAACAGCGGACGAGGCAATAAGCGCGCACGAAAGACCTGCGCACAAGAGCTTCTTGAACATAGAATGTTTCCTCCTTAATTTCAAAACTTCCTTACTTTATATTGTATAATTTTTCGCGCATTAAATCAAGTATAATTTTTTGCTTTCAATGTAATATAAGTTGTATAATGTGCTCAATTCGTCAGCCTTGAGAACATCTGCGAGGTCGTTTCCCTGAGAACCTTTTCGCCGTACCCGCTGTTTCGGATGTGGGCGTGGTAGGAGCCCTGAATCAGAAAGGACAGTATAATATTGTCCTCGGGGTTGTTTTTGAACTGCGGAAAGGTCGTAAAAATATACTCCTTGAGCCTGTCCTCGAGGTGGTCGATGAACCTGTTCGTCTCAAAGCCCGAGTACAAAACGCTGATTTCCTCCCACTGCGAAAAAATCGCCCTGCTCAGAGTGTCGTTGAGGGTGTAGATATCCTTTCTCGTTCTGAGGTAGCCCTTGATCCTCAAATCGGAGATGATCCTGTTGATCAGTCTTTTCTCGAGCTTTTCCGAGAGGTCGTAAATATCCTTGTAGTGAAGATAAAAGGTCGCCTTGTTTATCATCGCGAGCTCGCTTAGCTCCTTGACGCTTATTTTTTCAATACTTTTCTTTTTTCTGAGCTCAAAAAACGCGTCTTTTATGCTTTTTGTAGTACGTTTTACCCTCAAATCCATAAAAACTTCTCCTTTTAATAGACACTTTTTGTATTATAGTAGCATAAACGACTTTTCCTGTCAAGTGACTATAGAAACTTATACCAAAATAATATATAATTTTTATATAAATATAGTAAAATGCACTAGGTAGCTATATCAATATACATGTGCAGGCTATTATATTGTAATTTAATGTCAGAAATGAGGCTTGGTTATGGAAATTGATTACAATATGAGGAAACTTTTTAACGAGGAGTATCTCACTCAGGTTGCATATATGTACAACAATATGCCGCGTGGACTTTTGGGACCGCATTTTACGGAGTATGGTCTCAGAATTGCGGTATACCTGCCGCAGTGCAACTCCGTAGAATTTGTCAACAAGGACACAGGCGAGGTTCACCGCGCTTTTCTCGTTCACGAGAAGGGTATCTTCGCCGCGAACGTCCACACCGACAGAGTTTTCAACTACTACTACCGCGCCTGGGACGAGGAGGGCAACTACTACGAGAACGAGGACTCCAACTACTTCCCGACTCAGTTCTCCGAGGTCGACGGCTATCTCTTCGGAAAGGGCACGCACTATGACCTTTACGAAAAGCTCGGCGCGCACAAAAAGACTATCAACGGCGTAGAGGGCGTACTCTTCAACGTATGGGCTCCGAACGCTCAGCGCGTATCCGTAATCGGCGAGTTCAACAACTGGGATCCCGCCATTCATATGATGAGCAAGGTAAGCCAGGTAGGCGTACACGAGATTTTCATTCCGAGGATCGGCGAAAACGAGATGTACAAATTCCAGGTCAAAACGGTAGACGGCTTCTGCGTTGACAAGACCGACCCCTTCGGCTATACTCAGCAGATGCGTCCCGACAACGCCTCCATCGTCAGCGACCTCAACTCCTACGAGTGGAAGGACGAGAAGTGGATGGAGGAGAGAAAAATCTCCGACTACAACACAAAGCCGATGTCCATTTACGAGGTTCACCTCGGCTCGTGGCGTCAGCACGAGGACGGCTCGTTTATGAGCTATCACGAGCTCGCCGACCAGCTCTCGGACTACGTTCTGGATATGGGCTACACCCACATTGAGCTTATGGGTATTCTTGAGCACCCGTTCGACGGAAGCTGGGGCTATCAGGTAACGGGCTACTTTGCCCCGACCTCCCGCTTCGGAACGCCTCAGGACTTTATGTATTTCATTGATAAAATGCACGAAAAGGGAATCGGCGTGTTCCTCGACTGGGTTCCCGCGCACTTCCCGAAGGACAGCCACGGACTCGGACGCTTCGACGGCACCTGCCTGTACGAGCACCCCGACCCGCGCCGCGGCGAGCACCCCGACTGGGGCACCTTCATCTTCAACTACGAGCGCAACGAGGTCAGAAACTTCCTTATCGCGAGCGGACTTTTCTGGCTCAACAAATTCCACATCGACGGTCTGCGCGTTGACGCCGTCGCGTCAATGCTTTACCTCGACTACGGCAAGAGCGACGGTCAGTGGCTGCCGAACATCTACGGCGGCAGAGAGAACCTCGACGCTGTCGAGTTCTTCAAGCACCTCAACTCAATGGTCGGTCAGTACGCGCCGGGCACTCTCGTGATCGCCGAGGAGAGCACCGCGTGGGCGGGCGTAACCAAGGACGTCAAGCAGGACGGACTCGGCTTCTCGCTCAAGTGGAATATGGGCTGGATGAACGACTTCCTCGAGTACATCTCAAAGGATCCCGTATACCGTCAGTACGAACACGGCAAGCTCACGTTCTCGATGATTTACGCTTACACCGAAAAATTCATTCAGGTACTTTCGCACGACGAGGTCGTCTACGGCAAGTGCTCGATGATCAATAAAATGCCGGGCGACGACTGGCAGAAGTTCGCAAACTTGCGCGTAGCCTACGGCTTTATGTACGCTCACCCGGGCAAGAAGCTACTGTTTATGGGTCAGGACTTCGCCCAGTACGACGAGTGGAACGCCGAGGTAGGACTGCAGTGGTTCTTAATCGACGACAACGAGAACAACGCGAATATGCAGAAGTACTTCCGCGCCTTGCAGCACTTCTACAAGGACAACAGCGCGATGTACGAGCAGGACTTCAACCCCGAGGGCTTCGAGTGGATGAGCTGCGACGACGCTCAGAGCTCGATCGTCAGCCTTGTCCGCAAGACAAAGAGCGGCAAGAAGTCTATCCTGTGCATTTGCAACTTCACTCCCGTTCCGCGTGAGGGCTACCGCGTAGGCGTTCCCAACCTCGGAAGCTACAAGGCTGTGTTCAACTCCGACGACGCTGAGTTCGGCGGCACAGGCAACTACACCCAGGAGGACAAGAAGGCCGAGAGAGTCGCTTGGAACTACAAGAAGCAGAGTATCGTGGTCGACGTACCGCCGCTCGCTATGGTAGCGTTTGAGTACAACCACTCAATGCCCAAGCCCGATCCCGCTCCGAAGAAAAAGACAATCAAAAAGACCGAAATCAAAAAGCCTTCGGCAAAGAAAATCGGCAAGGCGGTAAAGAAGTCCGACACAGCGGCAGCTAAGGCTCCCGCGAAGGACGCCGAGACAAAGAAGCCCGCCGCAAAGAAGCCCGCGGCAGAGAAGGCCCCGGCTAAGAAGGCTCCGGCTAAGAAAGCCCCCGAGAAGAAAGCCCCCGAGAAAAAGGTCGAGGAAAAGAAAGCCCCCGAGAAAAAGGTCGAGGAAAAGAAACCGGAAGAAAAGAAAGCGGAAAAATAATCCGATAGCGAAACGGTCGGGAGACATACGTCTCCCGACCGTGTTTTCTATTATCATCAGATAACAAAGCCGCCGTTCACCCCGAGCACCTGTCCCGTGATAAAGCCCGAGCCTTCGCCCGCGAGGAAAAGCACCGCCTGAGCGACGTCCTCGGGGGCTCCGAGCCTTTCGAGCGGAGTCTCGAGCCTGAGCTCCTCCGTCGTCTCTCGGTCAAAGCCCTTCATCATATCGGTCATAATCACCCCGGGGGTCACGCAGTTGACCCGAACGCCCGACGGGGCGACCTCCTTCGCGAGAGCCTTTGTCAGCCCGATAAGCCCCGCCTTCGCAGCGCTGTAGTGAACCTCGCAGGAGGCTCCGACCTCGCCCCACATCGAGCTGATGTTTATAATAACGCCCGACTTCTTCCTTATCATAGCGGGCAGAGCTTCCCTCGAGCAGTAAAACGCGCCGTCGAGGATGACCCCGACCGTCCTTCTCCATTCGTCGTCGGTGATGTCGGTGAACAGCCGCTGAGTCGAGATACCCGCGTTGTTTATGAGAACCTCGACCTCGCCGAGACTTTCCCTTATCTCGCCGAACATCCTTTTGACCTCGGCGCTGTCGGAAACGTCCGCGCGAAAAACCCCGCAGGAAATCCCGTATTCCTCTCTGAGCCGAGCGCATAGCCTTTGAGCCGACTCCTCGCTTTTGCTGCAATTGAGCGCGACCGAGTACCCCTTTCGGGCGAAGCCCCGGGCGATCTGAGCGCCGATCCCCCTCGACGAGCCCGTAATCAGAACTGTCATTTTACCACCTCATTTTCTATGTTTTTATTATACCGCCGAGCCGCGAAATTGGCAATACTTGCAAAAATTTATTTTTCTGCTATAATATAGGCAGGAATTTGCAATTTTTCCTGCATTTCTGAAAGGAGCGTATTATGAAAAGACTGATAAGCGCGGTCACGGCAATGCTCATTCTCACAACCTGCTTTGTATTCCCGACGAGCGCCGCGACCTACATCAAGAAATCCTACACAATGCCCGCGCGAACCGCGAAGGTAATAACGATCAGCAAGTCCTCAAAGAAACAGTACCTCTTTGCCGTAAAGAACAACGACGACGGCTGTATCAAGGCGAAGCTTGAGGACAACGGCGCTACGGCAAAGCTGACGGTCATCTCGCGCCGCAGAACCGAGGACGAAAAGCCCTCCGTAATAGTCTACTACAAGGAAAACTCTCAGAATATCAAGGTCAGAAAATTCACCTTCACCGTTACTCCGCTTGAGAGAATGGAGTTTGAGAACGTCAGAATCAACCCGAAAACGAAGAAGGAGCTGACCTTCACCAACCCGTACGCGGATTTTCTCCTCTTCAAGCCAAAAACGACCAAGTACATCAGGTTCAAAAAGAAGGCTCAGATCGACGGCGACAAGGCGACCTACACCGTCACCGCAAAGAAGAAGGGCAAAACAAATGTCAGGGTCTATCTCGGAAATACGGGCGTATATCTCGGCAAATTCAAAATCACCGTCACCGACGTAAAGACGAAAATCAAGCCCGAGTACGAAACCCTCACCCTGCGCTACAACAAGCACGGCAGCAGCTCCTATATGGCTGACTCACACATTATGCTCTCAAGGCTTCTGACCGATGTGAGGTACAAGGCGCGCTACACCGTTGAGCTCAAGGACATCGGAGTAGCCGACAAAATCACCGAGAAATCGGCAAAAACCTTCGGAGAAAACAAAAAGACCGACTTCATCTACTCGACAGGCAAGGGCTCAACCACCGCCGACGTCTATGAAAAGCTCCCCAAAAAGGCAAAAGCCCTCGTCGGAAGCTTCAAAATCAAGGTAAAGTCGGCTTCGATGAAGTACGTCGCCGAGCAGAACGTCCTGCTCTACGACAACGACATAATGACGGGCGGCTCGCTCAACCCCAATCTCAGACAGGGCGACAAGCTCAACCTCCGCAAGACCCTGACCAACACCCTCGTCAACAACCAGTGGACGGGCTCGAGCTTTACGAAGTCTCAGTACCGCTTTGCCTACCGCTCGCTCAACCCGGGCTTCATCTCGGTCGACAAAAACGGAACCGTGACCGCTAAGGCGGCTTCACAGGATCCCGTCAGCGTAAGGTTCAGGATTTACTTCTCCGACGGCACCTCATTTGCCCGCAATCTGACGTTTACAATCAGGTAATCAAAAAAAGTTTTTATAATCCTGTTTTTTCTTAAAAAATTGTTGATTTTCTGAATAATTTGATTATAATGTAAACAAGAGATTCACAAATTAAATTTGCGAAGAAGGGTAATGATTATGGAGCTTTTACAGGAAAAGAGATTATTTCTGGTTCGCGGCGACGATATTCTGCTGTTTAAGCGTAACAACGAATACGACGGCGACGACGTCAACATCGACGAGTACACAAACGCGAGGTACCTCCGCTACGTCGGAATAAAACGGTGCGAGGAGGGCGTAAAGGAGGTTTTCTACTACTTCGCCAAGACAAACGACCTGTACATCACTCAGTCGGGTCACTGGACGGAGATACAGAAGGCGATCTACTACCCCGCCAAGCCGCTGACCTCGGCGGTGCTCAACAATTACATCCGAATCGGTCAGTACGACAAGGAAGTAAGAGTCGGAGTAAAAAAGGGCGACAAAATAGAATTTTTGATCGTAACGGACTAAACAAAATCAAACAAGAGAGGCTGACCATTGGTCAGCCCCTTTTTTCTTAACAAATTATCTTAGCAAAATGCCGATGTTTTTCGTAATGCAACTGTCGCTGAGCGTTACGTTGTCTTCCGAATCAACAATGAACGCGTACATATACAGCGTCAGGTTTTCGTAATTCTTCGGGTTGTTGAAGTACGGCTCGTAGATGACCTGATACTGTCCCGAAACGTTGGCTTCAACAACGCCCGAGTTGTAAACGAGAGTGCCGTTTGAGCCTCTGCCTGTTTTCTTTACGGTGTTGACCTCGAGGATATCAGCCTTTACCTTCTCAAGGTCGGTGATGGGAACGCTTGAATAGGCTACGCCGAGCTTTTTGAAGGTCGCGTTGGGGATGTTTCCCGTGACGAGGAGCTCGAGCGTCAGTCTCGAGGTGTCGAGCGAATAATCGACGTCGTCGAGGATCGCGTAGGTTGAAGCCTGCGCGCCTTCGTTTACGACCTTGGTCTCGACCTCGGTGTCGCCGATTACATAGAACGTAAAGGAGGTTCCGATTTTGACTACCTTGCCGTCGGAAATCGAAAAGCTACTGACCTCGTCGGTCGTAACGGTAGCCTTATTCTTATATTCGAACTGTCCGTCGGGATGGTTTTCATCTGTAAACGGCTCGCCGTCAACGTAGACCTCGAACTTTTTCTTTTCGCGCCTGATATCGACCGTGAGCTCGTAGTTTTCGCCCTGAGTTATGTCTGAATTTGAAAAGCTGTACTCATAATCGGGAGCCCTGAGGGACGGAGACTGCGACTGCGCCACTGAAAGGGCGTTCGTCTCCGCGGTCGTATAAACGACATTACTTTCTCTCAGGCTGTTGCCGACGGAGTAGTTGTATTTAATCAGATAGACGTGCTCGCTTTGGGAGCTCTGACCCTTTCTTACGACCTCGCCGTCGAGCGTTTCCTCGTATCTGAACGGAATGTTTTTCGACTTGACGTTCTCGACGTTGTAGATCTCCTCGATATGAAGGGTTACGTCCCCGATACCGAAATTGTCCGTAACTTCGAGCATGAGCGTTACAAGCGGCTTGGGAGTCGAGAAATCGAACACATCGTTCTTGTAGGTCGCGTTAAAGCGGAACACGTTGCCGTTCATCTGCCCGAAATTATCGCACACATTCGGCGCTGCGGAGCCGTTGTCCGTGGAAACGGTCTCGTCGTTGTAGTAGGAGGCGCTCTGAACGCCCGTTACGGTATCGGCAAAATCAATGCTCACCTGAAACGCGGCGAGCTTCTTCTCCGTCGCGATATAGTATTTGTACTCGACTATGCGGGTCTGAGCTTCGCCTGTTTTTGTCTTTTCCTTTTTCTTTTTGACGGGCGGAGCTGTCTTTTGCGGCTCGGACGAAGGAAGAGTCGTCTCAAGCTTCGTTTCAGCCTCGGTCGCCTTTTCCTCGGAGGACTGTTTTTTGTCCGTCTCCTTTTCGGCGGTCTCAGAAGCCTTCTCGACCTTCTCGGGCTTCTCGGGCTTTGCGGGAGCGGCTGACACGGCGACGCTGTTTTTCTCAACAACGTCCGTATCGCTGACCGTCGTCGCGGACACGCAGAAAAGCGACGCCGCCGCCATAACAGCGGACAGGAATATTGAAGTCGTCTTTTTGAATTTCATTGTTTTTCCTCCTTCTGAAACAGGGTCTACATAGTTAGTATAGCATAGCCGACGGGGTTTTGCAACACTTTATACAAAAAGTTCGGGGTGCATTCGCGAAAAATGGAAAATATACTGTTGCGCGATACCCGCGTACTCGCCGAAGTCGTCGGCGGTCATATCGGGAAAGAGCCTTTCCATAGCCCGCTTCATCCAGACGTCGACGGGGAAAGCCTCGATCCTGTGCAGTCCGAAGAGCAGGGCGCAGTCCGCGACCTTGACTCCGACGCCCTTGATTTTCATAAGCTCGCTTCTCGCCTGCTCATAAGGGAGAGTTGCGCAGTCGCCGAGCCTGACCTCGCCCGAGCTCACCTTGCGGGCGGCGTCGATTATGTACCTCGCCCGAAAGCCCGCGCGGATCGGCGCGAGGTCGTCGGGAGAAAGCGGCGCGAGCCTTTCGGCGCTCGGAAAGCAATAGGACGAGCCCGTCCTTTCGCCGAAGCCCTCGCAAAGCCTCGAAACGATCCCCTTTATCCTTTTGATATTGTTGTTCTGAGAGATGATGAAGGTGCAAAGCGCCTCCCACGGCTCCTGCCTGAGGATCCTTATCCCGGGGGCGTAGCGCGCCGCCTCCTCCAGAACGGGATGGAGCCGTGAGACGCTCTCTCTGACCTTGGAATAGTCGAGGTCGAGGTCGAGATAAGCCCTCCATATGTTCTCAAAATCCTTTTTGTCTGAGTTTTCGATAAAAAGCGTCTCGCCGTCGAGCTTCATAGTTACCTCTCTGCCGAACGCGACTCCCCTGTAGCCGCCGTCGTACTCCTCCCAGCGGAAGCTCTGACCGCAGTCGAGCGTCTCGGCGAGGTTCAAATCCCTGACGGGGGAGATTTTGACGCCGTTTTCAAATTCCACGCACTTCATAAGCAAAAAACCTTTCATTTTTATAAAATAATTATACCATATTACCCGCGAATATGGTACAATAAAATAAGAAAATAAACGGGGTGAGCCTATGAAAGAAAACATCTGCACAATACCGATAAACGACCTCCTCAAGCCGAAGGACGGCTGTCCGATCTGCCGGATGAGGGAAATGCTCGAGGAGACCTACGTTGACTTCATAGTCGGCGACGCGATGATGGAGCCGAACATCCGCATTGAGACAAACAGGATGGGCTTTTGCCACCGACATTTCTCAAAAATGTTTACCGCGGGTCAGAAGCTCCCGAACGCTCTCATACTCGAGAGCCACCTGAAAAGCGTGCTCGAGAACGTCCTGCCGAAGAACTCGGGCTCAAAGCCCGACAAAAAGGCTCTCGAAAGAATCGAGAGCCTTGAAAGAACTTGTTATGTATGCGATAGGATAGAGAAGGACATCCACCATCTTCTCGCGACTGTTTTCGCCGAATACGTAAAGAGCGAGGAATTTCGCTCGCTCTACCGCGAGCAGCCGTTCATCTGCCTGAACCATTACGCGCTGATAATGCGCGACGCCTCGGGCAAGCGCGGAGTGGGAAAGCTTATCAAGGAGTTTCACAGGGATACATACGAGCTGACAAAATCTTACCTGCAAAAGCTCAAGGACGACACCACCTACTTCTGCTCGATGTTCGACTACCGCAACAGAGGAAAGGACTTCGGCGACAGCAAGGATGTAATCGAACGCGACATCGAATACCTGACGGGGGAAAAGCCGTAAGATGAGAGCTGACCATAGGTCGGCTCTTTTTTATACTCCGTTTAAGGTGTTTTCGAGCTCCGTGTTCAGAGTTCCGACGGTGCCCTCGAGCGCGTTGAATCTCGACAGGCACTCCGCTCTCATACCTCTGGGAACCGCAGCCCAGCTATCGGCGCTGAATGAGGGTGAGACAGAATTCACTTTTCTGTAGCGCGCTTCGCCGTGGTTGAGCAGGGAGATCCTCTGGTAGCCGTTGTTGTAAACGAGCTCGGCAGGGTAGCCCTCCCCAAAGCCGAGGTTAAAGGCGAGCGGGTTTTTGAGGACAAAGGTGTACCTGACAGTCGGAGCGGTGAACTGAGCGCTGTTGAAGGCGTTGAGCGCGCCGACGTCGCCGAGTTCGACGTGCGAAATGAAGTCGGTCGAGCAGTACTCGTCAAAAACCTCGCCGAGCGAGCTGTGGAGCTTTGCCCTTGTGATACATCCGTCTCTCAGATCCGAGGTCGAGAAGGGCTTTTCGTTTCTGATCGCGGCGAGAGTCGCGTCCGCCTCGTCGCTGATGTCCTCGCACCTTTCGCAAAGCTCGTTAAGAAGCTGCTCGTGCTGCAAAAACTCGGAGTTCACCTTTTCGGCGTAGGACTCGGCGAACTCGATCGAGCTCTGAACGAGGAGCGGCGTTGCGCTTGTGTGGAAAACAAGACCGCCGCTGTTTGACGCCTTGATTTGCATTTGAACAATGCCCGACTTGTAAATCTGATCGTTTGTGACGTCCCAGACGAGGGTCGTGCCGCCGTTTTCGACCTGACTGTCGAGCAAAAAGAAGTTGCTCGAGCCGTCGTCGAACAAGAGATACATCCTGAAAATAAGCGTCGGGTCGGTTATTCCCTCGACGAAGAACCGCTTTTCGGCGGAGAGGTTGTCTCCCGCGTAGCCGATAAAGGCTTCGCCCTCGGGAATGATAAATCTTCCGTCGTTTTTAATCGTAATCATAAAATCACCTCCTTCTACTAAAAGGCAAAATAAAGAGGAAATTGCCCTGTTTAATGCAATTTCCTCAAAATAATTTAAAAATTTTTAAGTTTTCGCCTTTTTTGACCCCTAAGCCGAGGAAAATCCCGTCTCCCGAGCTGACTCTGAACAAGTCCCCGTCGGTGAGGGAGGAATTTCTGATGGCTGTTCTTTTTAGCTCAAGCTCGCCGCCGTTCGAGAATCTTCTTGCCTGAGCGTCGCTGACAGTAACGCGCGGATAAGTCTCAAACATACTCTCGCAGGAGAGCAGGCGGGCTTCGATCTCGTCCTTTTTCATTTCCCGAAACTCGTCGAGAGTAAGGCTTCGGTCGAGAGTATAACCGCACGCCATAGTCCTGTTGAGCGCGGTCATAACGGCTCCGACCCCGAGCGTCTGTCCGAGGTCGTCGATAAGCGTTCGGATGTAGGTTCCCTTTGAGCATTTGACCCTGAGCTCTCCGCTTTGGCTCTCCTCGTCGAAGGACAAAAGCTCAAGCTCGTAAACAGTCGCCCTGCGGGGCTTTCGCTCGACCTCAACGCCCTTTCGCGCGAGGTCGTAGAGCCTTTGACCGTTGACCGAAACAGCCGAATACATCGGCGGCACCTGACTTATTTCGCCTCTGAACCCGTTCAGGGCTTCCTCAAGCCGCTCCCGCGTGACCGAGCTCCCGGTTTTTTCTCTGACCTCTCCCCAGATGTCGAGGGTGTCGGTCGTGAGCCCGAGTCTGAAACGCGCGAGATACTCCTTGTCGTGGTTCGGGATGATGTCCTGAGCCCTCGTCGCGCTGCCGAGAAGGACAACAAGCACTCCGACCGCGTTTGGGTCGAGGGTACCCGTGTGCCCGATTTTCTTCTGCGCGCAGAGCCTTCTCAGAACCGCAATCACATCAAAGGAGGTGTAGCCCGCGGGCTTGTTGACAAGAAGGACTCCGTTCATAAAGCAAGCTCCGCGGCGGCTTTGAGCCTGTCAAGCACCTCGCCGAGCGAGCCGTGGAGCGTGCAGCCCGAGGCCGCGGCGTGACCTCCCCCGCCGAACTGACGGCAGAAGGCGCAGGCGTCGACTCCGTCGTTTGTGCGCACTGAGATTTTGTAGTCGAACTCCTTTTCGCGGACGGTGATACCCATTTTTACACCCTCGATCTGACGCGGGATCGAGGCTATGCCCTCGGTCTCGTCGTCGGAGAGACCCTCGGTCATCTCCCGAGTGGTGTAGATGATCGCGCACCTGCCGTCGGCGCAGTAGATCAGGTTGTCGAGGATTTTCCGCTCGAGCTCAAGCCTGAGCTTTGACTTTGTCTCAAACATTTCCTTGTTGATAAACTCGCTGTCGCAGCCCGCCTCAAGGAGGTCGGCGGCGATCCTGAGCGTTTTCGCGGTCGTGTTCGTATACCTGAAGCAGCCCGTATCCGTCGAAATCGCGGTGTAAAGGCAGTCGGCGAGCGTTTTGTCGAGCTCAACGCCGAGCTCGGGCAGAAGCTCAAAGATTATCTCGCCCGCGGCGGCGGCGTTCGGATCGACGTACTTGACGGGGGCGTTCACCCTGCTGATCCTGTGGTGGTCGATACAAAGCTCCACCCTGCCCTCGTAGACGGGGCCGTTTTTGGGACCGAGGAGTTTTTCGTCCGCGACGTCTACCGAGACGATACAGCCCGTCTCGAACTCCTGCTCCCTGAGTTCACGGAAAAGATACTTGAATTTTTTCGGTCGGTCGGTTGTGATGACCCTCGCGTTTTTGCCGAGTCTCTGGAGGGCGAGGGCGAGGGCGGCGGCTGAGCCGAGACAGTCGCCGTCGGGATAGTTGTGGGTCAGGATATCAAAGTTATCCCGAGCCCGTAAAAAATCTGCAATTTCTTTAATCGTCATTTTCCCTGTTCAAATCGTTTATAATTCTCGAGATATTCGCGCTGTACTCAATGCTGTCCGACGCGGTGAAAATCAGCTCGGGAACGTGGCGCAGTCTGAGCCTGTGTCCGAGCTCGCGGCGGATAAAGCCGCCCGCCGAGCGCAGACCCTCGCAGGCCTTTTTGCACCTGTCAAGTCCCTCGATCGCGCTGACATAGACCGTACAGTAGGAGAGGTCGTTCGTGACCTCGACCCTGATGATCGAGATAAAGGCGTCCTTTACTCTCGGGTCCTTAAGCTCGCGGAAAATCGCGGTGAGCTCGCGGCGAATATCCTCGGTGATTCTTTCTATCTTGTGTCCTGACATAGCTTTTACCTTTTAAAATCAATCGCGGTACTCTTCGATCATATAAACCTCAAAGACGTCGCCTTCCTTTAGGTCGGAGAATTTCTCGAGGCAGATACCGCACTCGTAGCCCTCGGCGACCTCCTTGACGGAATCCTTGAAGCGCTGGAGAGACGCTACGCGGTCGTCGGCAATGATGATACCGTCGCGGACGACTCTGACCAGACCGTCGCGGCTGATTTTGCCCTTTGTGACGTAGGAGCCCGCGATGGTTCCGACGGACTTGATTTTGATAACGTTTCTGACCTCAGCCGAGCCGAGCTCGACCTCTCTCGTCTTGGGAGCGAGCATACCCTTCATAGCGGACTCGATCTCCTCGATACAGTCGTAGATTACCCTGTACATACGCATATCGACTCCGTCGCGTTCGGCGTTGTTCTGAGCGTTCTGGTCGGGACGGACGTTGAAGCCGACGATGATGGCGTTGGAGGCGTTGGCGAGCATAACGTCGCTCTCATTGACGGCGCCGACGGCTCCGTGGATGACGTTGACCCTGACCTCCTCGTTGGAGAGCTTTTCAAGGCTCTGGCGAACCGCCTCGACGGAGCCCTGAACGTCAGCCTTGACGATGATTTTGAGCTCCTTCATCTCGCCCTGCTTCATCTGGTCGAAGAGGTTGTCGAGGGTTACCTTGGTCTGAGCGTTGAAGATCTCCTCCTTGCGCTCGTTCTTGCGCTGGTTGACGAGCTGACGCGCAAGGTGCTCGTTTGTGACGGCGTTGAAGGTGTCGCCGCCTACGGGAACCTCGTCGAGACCCGTGATCTCAACGGGAACGGAGGGACCCGCGGACTGAACCTTTTCGCCCTTGTCGTTTGTCATGGCGCGGACGCGTCCGAGACAGGTGCCCGCGACGACGATGTCGCCCGCGTTGAGCGTTCCGTTCTGAACGAGGACGGTCGCGACGGGACCTCTGCCCTTGTCGAGACGAGCCTCGATAACGATACCCTTAGCCGCGCGGTCGGGGTTGGCGCGGAGCTCCTTCATCTCGGCGACGAGCAGAACGCTCTCGAGAAGGTCGTCGAGACCCTCCTTAGTCTTTGCCGAAACGGGAACGCAGATGATGTCGCCGCCCCATTCCTCGGGGACGAGCTCATACTCTGTGAGCTGCTGCTTGACCTGCTCGGGGTTTGCCCCGGGCTTATCCATTTTATTGATAGCGACGATAACGGTGACTCCCGCTGCCTTCGCGTGGTTGATAGCCTCGACCGTCTGCGGCATAATACCGTCGTCGGCGGCGACAACGAGGATCGCGATGTCGGTAGCCATAGCTCCCCTCGCTCTCATTGTTGTGAACGCCTCGTGACCGGGTGTGTCGAGGAAGGTTATGGGCTGACCGTTTACGATAGTGCGGTAGGCGCCGATGTGCTGGGTGATACCTCCCGCCTCACCCGAGGTCACGTTGGCGTGACGGATAGCGTCGAGGATAGAGGTCTTGCCGTGGTCGACGTGACCCATAACGACAACTACGGGCGCTCTGCCGACGAGGTTCTCGTCGTCGTCCTCGCTGTCGTCGATGATTTGCTCCTCGATCGTGACGACGACCTCCTTTTCGACCTTAGCGTGGAA
>JAFNSO010000088.1 GCA_017384945.1 Ruminococcus sp.
GGCGTATCTGTCAGCTGATAAGTTCACAACAGGCGAAGAGAACTGGTATGCTTACACATGGAACGACAAGGGCAACAAGTGGGTCAAGGTCGAGAACGGTACAGCAAACGATCTCTTCGAGAACGTAATCTTTGCAAGACTCAACAAGTCCGCTGCAACACCCGCTTGGGACGCTGTTTGGAATCAGACAGAAGACCTCAAGACAGTCAATGGCGGAACATACACAATCACAGGTTGGGACAACGGTTCTGACGGCAAGATGGGCGGTCAGTGGTCACAGCCCGCAACACAGGGTACAACAGCAGCCACAACAGCAGCTACAACTGCAGCTCCGACAACAACACAGGATACCACTATGTCCGTAAAGCTCGACTTAACAGCGGTTTCCTCTATGTCAGGTCAGTGGCGTGTTTACACTTGGAACGACGGTGAGCAGACAGGCAGATGGTCATACATCTACAATAGCCGCGCTACTGTAGGCGACAACTTCCTCCTAGCTCACGTTAAGGATCACAGCTCAGAAATGAACTGGAACAGTGTTGACGTTCAGACTGTTGACGTTGTTTCTGTAAACAACGCGACATACTATGTTCTTAACGAGACTGACGGCAACGGCAAGTACAAGGTTTCAACTGTTGCTCCGACAACAACCGCAGCTACAACCGCAGCTCCGACAACAACCGAAGCTACAACTGCGGCTACAACAGCAGCTGACGGTATGACTGCAACACTCTCAGCTAAGGCTTACACAACAGGTACAGAGAAGTGGTATGCTTACACATGGAACGACAAGGGCAACAAGTGGGTGGCGCTTGACAACATGAAAGCAACAGGTCTCCTCGAGAACGTAATCTTCGCGAGAGTTGAGAGCGGCAAGCAGGCTGCATGGGACAACGTTTGGAATCAGACTGAGGACCTCAAGACAGTCAACGGCGGAACATACACAATCACAGGCTGGGACAACGGCGCAAACGGTAAGATGGGCGGCAAATGGGAAGCTTCAACTGTTGAAACAACAGTTGCTCCCACAACAGCGGCTCCGACAACAACCGAGGCTACAACAGCAGCTCCGACAACAACCGAAGCTACAACAGCAGCTACAACAGCAGCCAGCGGCAAGACAGCTACACTCTCAGCAGCTCAGTACACAACAGGTGATGAAGTATGGTATGCTTACACCTGGAATGACAAGGACAGCAAGTGGGTTGAGATTGGCGCGAACAACAAATTCACAGGACTTTATGACAAGGTTATCTTTGCAAGAGTAGAAAAAGGCAAGCAGGCAAATTGGAACAACGTTTGGAATCAGACAGAGGACCTCACAACTGTTGACGGCGGTACATTCCAAGTAACCTCCTGGAACAACGGTAACGGCAAGCTTGGCGGAAACTGGTAATTGCTTAGTTTATTCTGTCAGATAAGTCAGATTAAATAAGGAACTCCGCGACTTCGGTCGCGGAGTTTTTTCTCTTGTGTCGGACGACAATAGGTGTTATAATATCAGTAAATGATTGTCTGATGCAAAAGGGGCGGTATTATGATTATTTACGACATCAGCAGAAGCATTCCCAAAACAGAGCCGTATGAGGGCGACCCTGAGACAGTGTGCGAGTATGTGAAATCAATTGAGAAAGGCGACGAGTATAACCTGAGCATGTTTTCCATGAGCGCGCATACGGGAACACATCTCGACGCGCCGTTTCATTTTGATGACGAGGGGAAAAAGATTGACGAGCTTCGTCTGTCCACCTTTTATGGAAAATGCAGCGTTATTTCGTCTGACAGAATCCTCACGGGCGGCGATATGGAGAGAATCCTGCCCAAGTGCCGCAAGCGTCTTATAATTCACGCAACGGGTGAGGACGGCGGAATCGAGAGCTCGGCGGCTCAGGTTATCGCTGACAGCGGGCTTATGTTAATCGGAATCGACCGACAATCCGTGGGCGCGGATTTTGACAACAACAGGGTGCACAGGATTCTTTGCTCCAACAATGTCACAATCCTCGAAAATCTCGACCTTGAGGGGATCAAGGACGGCAACGATTACACCCTTTGCGCCTTTCCGATAAGGCTTGACGGTTTTGAGGCGGCTCCCTGCCGCGCGATTCTCTTTGAACAGGAGAAGGGCTTTTGATGTATAAATTGGTTATTTTTGACTTGGACGGAACCTTGGTGGATTCGCTGACGGATTTAGCGATCGCGGTCAACCAAGGCTTGCTGAAGGCGGGGCTATCGACTCATGAGGTCGAAGCGTACAAGCGTTTTGTCGGCAACGGAAGAGACAAGCTGATTGACAGAGCTATGGGTGAGGCGCGCGATAACACCGAGCTCCGTACTATCGTAAAGGCTGAGTTCGACTCCTACTACGCTCTTCATTGTAATGATAATACAAGGGCGTATTCAGGCTGCGCCGAGATGCTGCGCGGTCTTAATGATTCGGGCGTTATGACGGCGGTGCTGTCAAACAAGCCCGACGAGTTTGTTGATGAAATACTCACAAGGATTTATCCCGAGCACCAATTCACTCTCGCATGGGGAAGAAAGCCGATTTTTACCGAGAAGCCGAATCCCGAAAGCCTGCACGCGATGCTTTCTCAGCTCGGTGTCGGACGCGGCGAGTGTCTTTATATCGGAGACAGCGACGTTGACGTCTACACCGCTAAGAACGCGGGCGTCGATATGCTCGGCGTAAGCTGGGGATTTCGCGGCGCTGAGGAGCTTGCTTCGGCGGGCGCGCCGAAGGTCGTTGACGAGGCAAACGAGATTTTGGAGTACGTAAATGAACACTAACGCTCAAAAAAATATGGACAGGATGATCGGCGAACTGCAAGCCGCGGGCAAAGCGCCGACACTGCTTATTCACGCATGCTGCGCTCCCTGCTCGAGCTATGTTTTGGAGTATCTGTCCGAGTATTTTAATATAATTATTCTGTACTACAATCCCAACATCACCAACCCCGAGGAGTACGAATACCGTCTCAGCGAGGAGACGCGGCTCATAAGCGAGCTCCCTCACAAGCATAGTATCAGGCTGATAAAGGGTGATTACGAGCCCGAGCGGTTTTTCGGGGCAGTAAAGGGTCTCGAAAAAGAGCCCGAGGGCGGAAAACGCTGCGAGGTCTGCTTTGAGCTTCGTCTCAGAGAGGCGGCGCGCGTCTGCGCTGAGCAGGGCGCGGATTATTTCCTCACGACGCTTACGATTTCTCCGCTTAAAAACGCCGCGAAAATAAACAAAATCGGCGAAAAAATCGCCGCGGAGTACGGCGTAAAATACCTTCCCTCGGACTTTAAAAAGAAAAACGGCTATAAGCGTTCTATCGAGCTTTCGCGCGAATATAATTTGTATAGGCAGAATTATTGCGGCTGCGTTTTTTCGCGCAAACAGCTTGACAATTAAAGACAATTGTGATAACATACACCTGTTAAAAGGGAGTAGTTATAATTATGCGTTCAACATAACCCGAAAAAGTCGGTGGGCGCATACCTTTATCATCGAAGGAACAAGACTTTTAGCACACGAGTGTGTGCCGAAAGTCTTTTCTGTTGTAGGAGGACAATATGGAAGTGTTTTTGATGTATTTTCTGTTCGCGGTCGGTCTTGTGCTGATTATCAAGGGCGGCGACTGGTTTGTCGACGCGGCGGTTTGGTTTGCCGAGGTGTCGGGAATACCGCACTTCATCGTCGGCGCGACGGTAGTCGGCTTCGCGACCTCACTGCCCGAGGTGATAGTTTCCGTAATCGCCGCCGCTCAGGGCGACGTTGACATGGCGACGGGTAACGCGATAGGCTCAGTAACGGCGAATACAGGCTTGATTATGGGAATAAGCCTTGTGTTTATGCCGCTCGCTATCAAGCTCAAGGATTATCTGCCGAAAATATTGATTCTGTTCGCGTCCATCGCGGCGATATGGGCGTTCGGTATAACGGGAGAAATCTCGCTGATTGCATCGCTCGCGTTGGTTGCTATTTTCGCGTTCTTTGTATACGAAAACATCAAATCCGCCAAATCGGGTATTTCCGAAACCTCCGAGTCCGAGAGTGTTGAAGCCTTCACAAGGGCGGTTGTTCTCAAAAAGATTTTCCTTTTCGTAATCGGCTGCGCGGGAATCATCGTCGGCTCCGAGCTGCTCGTGAACTACGGCACCGAAATTGCGGCGTCCCTCGGCGTTCCGACCCGAATCATCAGCCTTTCCGCTGTCGCTATCGGAACCTCGCTGCCTGAGCTTGTAACCACGATCTCCGCGATTTCAAAAAAGCAGTCCTCGCTCTCTGTCGGCAACATAATCGGCTCCAACATTATCGACATCTCGTTCATCCTCCCGCCGTGTATGCTTGCCTACGGAAAAAGCCTGCCCGTCTCCGCGGGTACGCTGTGGCTCGATTTGCCCGTCCTGTTCGGGCTGTCGCTGCTCGCGTTTGTACCGACCTTCTTTACCAAAAAATTCTCCCGCTGGCAGGGCGTCGCGCTTCTTGTCTGCTATGTGGGTTATCTTACGTATATGTTTATATCACACTAAGCTTGCCGCCTCACGTTTGTGGGGCGGTCTTTTGTGCATATCCAACAAAGACGGCGCTGAATTTTTGGTGAGCATTTTTCGGTTGTTTATGATAAAATACACTCATAAAGGAATAAGCGTAGACCCGTCCTGCGGTTTGCGAGATTTTTAAATGAGGTGAATATCAATGAAAAAACGTAAAAACCTGAAAGTAATCTCAGTTTTGCTGTCGGTATTTCTTCTTTGCTTGATTTTGGCTTCTATGCCTGTGTACGCTGAGCAAGACGCGAGAATCGTTGTGTCCTCGGGTGAGGTCAAACCGGGAGAAACGGTCGATATTACCGTCTCTCTGAAAAACAACCCCGGGCTTATTTCCGCTACGCTCAAGGTCGCTTTCGACTCAGAGGCGCTTGAGCTGACAGACGTAAGGGACGCGGGAGTTCTCGGTTTTCATACCCACAAGCCCGAGCTCGTTTCTCCCTACACGCTGGCGTGGGTCAATGATACGGCTCTGACTGATTATACCGCGAACGGAGAAATCGTGACTCTTACCTTCAAGGCTACTCAAACCGCCCGCGAGGGAGAGGCTTACCCCGTAACCGTCAGCTACGACTACGATAATTTCGATATTTACGACAAGGACTTGAACCCTGTTGAGTTCAAGGTGGAAAACGGCGTAATCAGCGTAGTCAAGCCTGCCGAGCCCGAAACCGAAGCTCCGACAGAGCCTGCTACAGAGGAGTCCACCGAGAAACCGACTGAGCCTGTCACCGAGGAACCCACCGAGAAACCGACTGAGCCTGTCACTGAGAAGCCGACCGAGCCTGTCACCGAGAAGCCGACGGAAACCGTAACGGAAGAGCCGACGGAGATTTCCGTTTTCAGAAGGGGCGACGTAGACCGCAACGGAGATATCGACATCAGAGACGCGACGCTCATTCAAAGATACGTCGCCAAAATCGTAACGCTTGATAAAGAGCAGCTCATACTCGCCGACGTCAATAATGACGGAAACGTAGATATCAGAGACTCCACGCTGATCAAAAGATATGTGGCAAAGCTGATTACATCGTTTTGAATCGGATAGAAATCAGGGGGCAGCTTTCCTGCCGACAATTTTTAAGTTAATGACAGTAATATATTAGGAAAGTGATTCTATGAAAAATCTAAAAAAATCGGTCAGTATTATTCTCGCTCTGCTTATGGCGCTGAGCGCGCTTTTTGCCGCGCTGATTACGGCGGAAGCAAAGGATACCTCCAAGACCTCCGTGGGAGTCAGTTAGGAAGCAAAGGATAACTGGCAGAAGCTTAACGACAAGGGAGTTATCGAGGCGGTTTTAACGGATTATTGTCCTGCGGAGTTTCATTACTACAGCTCGGTAAAAGTTAACGGCGGAAGCTTTTATTATTCGGACTATGTAAAAAGCGCTGAGCTGAAAAGCGGCGGATATTTTGATATGCGTGTTGATGATATTTCCGACCCGAAGCGTGTCACTGTCGATATTACGACGGTTGTTACAATTAAGCATGAGCACTATAACGATCACGAGCTTTCTGAATCAACCATTAAGTTTGATATCGAGGATTTTGGGGACGAGTCGAAATACAATATAACCTTTGGTGAATATAATCCCTCAAAAACAGATTTGATAAAGCTTTTGAATGAAGGCTGCGAGCAAATCGACATATTGCTCCATAATGCGCTTGGCTTTAAAATGATCGGACTCGGCTTCGCTGCTCCGCCCTCATTCTACGAGGGCAAGGAGGGCTCGCTGAAATGGAGAGTTGATTTTGAGACAGGAACTCTTACGGTTTCAGGCTACGGATTGATGTCAGATTATGATTATTCAAACCTTCCGACCTGGACTGAAATGTATAGGGGAAAAATCAAAAATATCGTGATAAGCGACGGGATTACGAGCATAGGCAGCTTCGCGTTTTATACTCTTTCTAACGCTGTTTCCGTATCGATACCCGGAAGCGTAAAAACAATCGGAGACCACTCTTTCGCTGCGAGCGGCTTAACGTCTGTTGTTATACCAAACGGTGTAAGCTCGATCGGATTAGACGCTTTTAATCAATGTAACTCCTTAAAGAGCGCCGTTATCTCGGGCAGTGTTGAATACATATTAGACAGAGCTTTTATTCATTGTCAACATTTGAGTGATTTGATAATCGAAAACGGGGTGCGTAATATAGACAATTGCGTTTTTATGAACGACAAAGATCTTAAATCGGTTGTTATTCCGGCAAGTGTTACCCATATCGGTGAAGAAGCCTTCGGTTATACTCCTTCTTCAGATAGGCTTCCGATAATAATAAGCGGTGTGAAATATTCGGAAGCGCAAAGGTACGCCGACGAAAACAGCATTCCTTTTTTGCCGATAGATCAAACCGAGCCGCCGACGACTACCGCACCGATTACCACCGTACCCGAAACAACCGCGACCGTCACCGAGGCTGTGTTCAGCGGAAAAATCGGAAACTGCGAGTGGGAGTTTGATTCCAATACAAAGAATCTTAAAATCAGCGGCACAGGCGCTCTCGAGCGAGGAACCGACAGCGAGTTTGAGAATTGCCGCTCCAAGGCAAAATCAATCGAAATCGGCGAAAACATCACAAGCGTCGGAAAGGACGCGTTTAAGGACTGCGCCGAGCTGAAGGAGGTTAGGTTCGCCGAGAACGCGAAGATAAACAGAATTTGTGAGAACGCCTTCGAGAACAGCGGGCTGACGGGATTTGACATTCCCGAGAGCGTAATAAGAATCGACGACGGCGCTTTCCTCAACTGCAATTCAATGAGCGCGCGTCAGACAATTCCCCCGACGGTTCAGAAAATCGGCGAAAGGGCGTTCGGATATACATTCGACGGAACAACTTACACCCCCGTCGAGGGATACACCATTCTCGGCGAAAACGACACCGTCGCCGACAAGTACGCAAAGGATAACGGCTTCAAATTCGACGGCGAGTATGAGTACAAGCTCACCGACGACGGCGAGGGCGCTGTTATCACCAAGTACAACGGAACCGCCTCTGTCGTAAGAGTTCCCTCAAAGCTCGGCGGAAAGAAGGTCGTTCTCGCCGACGCGAACTCCTTCGCGGGTAACGCCTCAATAACCGAAGTAAGCTTCTCGGGCGCGTGCGACATCGGCAGCTACTCCTTTATGAATTGCCCGAACCTTAAATCAATCAAAATCACGGCCTCGGATATGATAGGCGAATTCGCTTTTCAGAACTGCACAAGCCTTGAGGCTATCGGCTATGATAACAGAGTGAGCACAAAAGAAATCGGTGAGTACGCGTTCTTCAACTGCCCGAGTCTAAAAACGGTTAACATCGAAATATTTGTTAAGAAAATCGGCATTTTTGCCTTCGGCTACATCGACCCGAGTAAAAAGGTCGACGGCTTCAAGCTCATTGTAAGGGACGACGAGGACAACGAGGGTCTGCGTTACGCGAAGCAGAACGGCTTTTACTTTGAGTCGGCGACTGACGCGACCGACACAACAGCAATCACAACCACGTCTGTGATTTCAGACACAACCGCTCCCGTGTCAACGGAACCCTCCGAGACCTCGGGCGAAACCGAACCCTCGGAAGCCTCGTACACAACCGCTCCCGTGTCAACCGAACCTTCGGAAACCTCAACCACAACCGCTCCCGCATCCTTCGAGCCGTCCGAAACAAATCCGTCCGAGTCTATTGAGTCTACGACTGCGACATCCGCCTCGGGTGATAAGCTCACTGTAAACTATATCCCGGGCAAGGAACAGGTTAACGCAGGTAACAGCTTTAAGCTTGTCATTCAGGACAAAAACGGTTCCTTCAATACATATGACTTCGCCGCGACCACGCTCGTTCTTGACGGGATCCCCGTGTATTCGGCGTCGATTCCCGACGATGTCAATCCCGTTTCGGTGCAGATCCAGGCGTATAAGGGGGATGTATGGCAAAGTCAGATCAGTATTCCTGTTGACCGATTTTCAGCCTTAAAGGGCAAAATCATCACCTCCGACGGCAAGGCTTACGGCGAACAGCAGGAGCAGACGACAGCCGCCCCGACTCAGTCCGCGACCGTAAAAGCCGAGAAGAAAGCAAACCCGATAAAGGTCAGCGTCAAGACAAAGACCGTCAAGTCCTCGAAGCTCAAAAAGAAGGCGCAGAAGGTCAAGGCGTTAACAATCAAAAACGCTAAGGGCAAAATAACCTGCAAGCTAAAGAGCGCTAAGAAAAACATTAAAAAGCTTTTGAAAATCTCTTCAAGGGGTGTTATCACGATAAATAAGTGGAAAAAGCCCAAGAAGGGAACCTACAAAATAACGGTGAGAATCACCGCCAAGGGTAACGAAGAGTACGCTTCAAAATCCATTACGAAGGTAATAAAAGTTAAAATCAAGTAAAAAAAATCGGAGCCGCGGCTTAAAACCGCGGCTCCCAGTCCGTTTTATTCAATTATCATTCGTTGTCAAGCTCGGCTCTGTTGATTGCGTTGAGTACGCCGAGGATTGAGGCGAAGTTTACGTTTGAGTCGATTCCGACGCCGAAGATATTCTCGCCGTTGGGCTTTTTCAGCTCGATGTAGGACACAGCCTTACTGTCACTGCCCTCGGAAATCGCGTGCTGAGAGTAGTTTACAAAGCGGTATTTGTCCATATTAATCGGCTTGAGCGCGCGGAAGAACGCGTCGATCGGGCCGTTGCCCACGCCCTTGAGCTTTACCTCGGTTCTGCCATCAATCATCATTCTGCCCTTGAAGTGGACGTATTGTCTGCCGTTTTCGCTCTCCTCGTAAACCTTGTGGCTGACGAGCTCGTACTTCTGTTTGATGTTGAGGTAGTTGTCCTCGAATACCTTGAGAACCTCCTTGGGAACAAGCTCCCTGCCGAGCTTCTCGCATTCAGCCTGTACGAGATTGTAGAACTCGCGGTGCATTCGCTTGGGCATATCGTAGCCGAAGTTGTTGTGCATTACAAACGCCGCGCCGCCCTTGCCGCTCTGCGAATTGATTCTGACGATTGGTTCGTACTCTCTGCCGACGTCCGCGGGGTCTATCGGGAGATAGGGGATTTCCCAGTACGGTGTTCCGCTTTCTTTCATATAGATATGACCCTTATTGATAGCGTCCTGGTGCGAGCCCGAGAAGGCTGTGAATACCAGCTCGCCGATGTACGGCTGACGGGGGTCGATTTTCATATTTGTGCAGCGCTCGTAGATTTCTTTGAGCTTGGGCAGGTTTGAAAAATCGAGCTTCGGGTCTACGCCCTGTGTGTACATATTCAGTCCGACGGTTACCATATCGAGGTTGCCCGTTCTCTCGCCGTTTCCGAAGAGTGTACCCTCGACTCTCTCGGCTCCCGCCATCATCGCGAGCTCAGCCGCCGCGACTCCGCAGCCTCTGTCATTGTGCGGGTGGATGCTGATGATTGCCGCCTCTCTGTTTTTGAGGTGCTTTATAAAATATTCGACCTGGTCGGCGTAGGTGTTCGGTGTGCACATCTCAACCGTATTCGGCAGATTGAGGATTACGGGGTTATCCTTGGTGCTCTCGAGAGCGTCCATGACATCCTCACAAATCTTGACGGCGTTGTCCATCTCCGTTCCGCTGAAGCTCTCGGGGGAGTACTCAAAACGGATGTTGGTGTCGCCCTCAAACTCGTCGGTGAGCTTTTTGATAAGCTTCGCGCCGTTTACGGCTATGTCGATCACGCCCTGCATATCGGTCTTAAAAACGACCTTTCTCTGGAGCGTTGAGGTCGAGTTGTAGAAGTGTACGATTACGTTCTTGGCGCCCTTGATTGCCTCGAAGGTCTTTTTAATGAGGTGCTCTCTTGCCTGAACAAGCACCTGAATCGTGACATCGTCGGGAATGTGTCCGCCCTCAATGAGCTCGCGGCAGATTTCGTACTCGGTCTCGGACGCGGAAGGAAAGCCGATCTCGATTTCCTTGATTCCCATATCGACGAGAGCGTGGAAGAACTCGAGCTTTTCCTCGATGTTCATCGGGTCAATCAGCGCCTGGTTTCCGTCTCTAAGGTCAACGCTGCACCAAACCGGAGCTTTTGTTATTGTTTTGTTCGGCCACTCTCTGTCAGGCAGGTCAATCTGCTTGAAGGGAATGTACTTTTTGTAGCCTTCGTTCATAGTATTACCTCCATAGAAAATTACGCAAAAGAAATCGCCCCTAAAACAATAGGGACGAGTAAACTCGTGGTACCACCCAAATTCAAGCGCGCCTCACGACACACTCCTCACAGACCTCCAGCAAGGTCCTGACCGATAACGTAGTCTTACGTCCCGACCTAATGTCAGTCGGGAAACTCCGGGATGAGCTATACATACAACCCTCGCCGCCGATTTGCACCAACCATCGGCTCTCTTCGCGCTTAAAGCTGTATCTTATTCCCTTCACAGTTTTTAGGGGATTGATTAATGTTGCTTATACAATTATATATATATAAGACGATTTTGTCAAGATTTATTTACCTAAAAATTTATTTGAAAAAATTTCAAAAAATTGCAAAATAGGTATTGACTTTTCAAAATCTTGTGATATAATAATTAACGTTGCGTGAGAAAAAGTGATTGAAAAAATCACTCCAAAACGCAGCCAAAGAACCTTGAAAATTAAACAACGAAAGTACAGAAACCCGTGATGTTCTTTTGAGGAAATGTAGTACTCAAAACATTACAAAGTGAACTTACACACTAAAAAAGTAAGGATAACATACGCAAGCGTATGATGAGCGATTAAACGAAGAACCGAGGCTCGAAGCCCTCGGATAACGACCGGCGAGCTCGGAGCAAATTACAAATTCGAAGAATTTGAAATTTGATTCAGCGAGTGGGAGTTATACGAGGAACAGCGAAGAGCAACGAGGTTTGACAAGCTCTAAGATAGGTTTTAACACGTAAGTGTTGAGATACAATATTTTAGAGAGTTTGATCCTGGCTCA
>JAFNSO010000089.1 GCA_017384945.1 Ruminococcus sp.
CACAGCCGACTACCACCACTCAGCCGACTACGACTACACAGCCGACTACGACCACTCAGCCGACTACGACTACACAGCCGACTACCACCACTCAGCCGACTACGACTACACAGCCGACTACGACCACTCAGCCGACTACGACTACACAGCCGACTACCACCACTCAGCCGACTACTACCACTCAGCCGACTACAACTACTCAGCCGACTACTACCACTCAGCCGACTACTACCGAGCCGACCACAACTACCGAGCCGATCACAACTACAGCTCCGATCACAACTACCGAGCCGATCACAACTACAGCTCCGATTGAGTACTACAACTTCTTCTACGCGCCGTCTAAGGAACAGCTCGACGACAACGACACATACAGATTCAGCTACCGCAACACAAACGGCAACTGGACTCACATTGATATGACCAAGTCCGCGTTCACCGACAGCGACGGCTCGCCGATTTACACCGCAAAGGTCGACAAATCGGTCGGCGACTATATGCTGGCAGTTCTGTATCAGGTCTATGACAGTACGGGAATTACATGGAAGTCTCAGAAAACCTACAACAGCAAGAGACTCTCGGCTTTGGACGGAGTAATCGTCAGACCCGAAGCCGTTGAGCCCGAAACCGAGCCGACTACGACTACAGAGCCCCCAACCACAACGGAACCGACTACAACCACCGAACCTACCACAACTACAGAGGTTACAACAGCTCCGATTGAGTACTACAACTTCTTCTACGTTCCGTCAAAGGAGCAGCTCGACGACAACGACACCTACAGATTCAGCTTCCGCGCTTTGGACGGCAACTGGACTCACATCGAAATGACCAAGTCCTCGTTCACAGACAGCGACGGCTCGCCGATTTACACAGCCAAGGTTGACAAGTCAGTAGGCGACGATGTACAGGCTATTCTGTATCAGGTTTACGACGCGTCAGGCGTTACGTGGAAATATCAAAGAGCCTTCACCAACACAAAGCTCTCCGAGTATGACGGCAAGTTCATCAGACCCGAGGTAATTGTACCTCCGACCGAACCTACCACGACCACCGAACCTACTACAACTACAGAGCCTACTACAACCACAGAACCGACTACTACAACCGAACCGACCACAACCACAGAACCGACCACAACAACGGAACCGACCACGACCACCGAACCCACAACGGCAACGGAGCCGACCGAAACCACCGAGCCCACAACAGCAACGGAGCCGACCGAAACCACCGAGCCTACAACGGCAACGGAGCCGACTACAACTACAGAGCCGACTACAACCACCGAGCCGACCACTACTACAGAGCCTACTACGACCACAGAGCCGACCACTACTACAGAGCCGACTACGACTGCTGAGCCGACTACCGCTCCGATCGGCCGCTACAAGTTCCTGTACGCTCCGTCTCAGGACGAGCTCGACACAAAGAGCACCTTCAAGTTCAATCTCTGCGATATGAACGACAGCTGGACACAGATCGATATGACGTTGTCCGACCTCAAATCAAACGACGGCACTCCGATTTACTCCGCCGAGCTGCCCAAGACACTCGACGAGGTTAAGGTGATCCAGTATCAGGTCTACGATGAGACAGGCAATACATGGAAATCACAGACCGAGTTTAAGGACGTTAAACTCTCCGACTTTGACGGAAAAATCATAACTCCCGCAGCCATCGAGCCCGAAACAACCGTACCCGAAACAACGACAGCGGAACCGACAACCGAGCCTACAACAGCCGAGCCGACAACAGAAGAGCCGACAACAGCCGAGCCGACAACGGAACCGACAACCGCTGAGCCGACCACGGAGCCCGCGACTGAAACTCAGCCCGCGACAGAGGCAACAAAGAAGCCCGCCGAAACGAAAATCTCCGACCTCAACGTAACCCCGCAGGCTAACGCGGCAGTAAGCTTTGTAAAGGCGCTCAAGAACGACAAAGACCCGAGCGGCTCAACCTTCGGACTTCTCAAGGCAAAATCCAAGAAGGTCACCAAGGATTCCATAACAATCAGGTGGAACAAGCTCAAGGGCGCGAAGAAATACATCATTATGGGCAACAAGTGCGGCAAGCCGTATAAGCAGCTCAAGACAGTATCATCGTCGTCCTTCAAGCAGAAGAAGCTCAAGAAGGGCACCTACTACAAGTATATGGTTCTCGCGGTCAACTCAAAGAACCGGGTAACCGCGATTTCCAAGACGCTCCACGTCGCGACAAAGGGCGGTAATTTCGGAAACCACAAGTCCGTAAAGCTTACAAACGTGAAGAAGAACCCGCTCACCCTCAAAAAGGGCAAGAAGATGACGCTCAAGGCAAAGGCAATCAAGGAAAAGAAGAAGGTCAGAAACCACCGCAAGGTCAAGTTCGAGTCCTCCAACCCGAAGATTGTAAAGATTACCGCAGGCGGAAAGCTCACAGCCAAGAAGAAGGGTACAGCGATCGTTTACGCGTACGCTCAGAACGGCGTTTACAAGTCAATTAAGGTTAAGGTCAAATAATTAACCGCAAAATCAGCCGACCCCGTCTAAGGGTCGGCTGTGCTTTTTCATTTCGGACTTGATAAAACCGAAATTTTGGTGTATTATTGAATTAAAATATAAATTGGAGGCAGTTATGAAGATTTCGGTAAAAAAACTATTGAGCGTTATCCTTGCGCTGATAATGCTCGCCGCGGCGTTCTCCGCGGTATCAACAGGAGCTTTTGCCGCTGAAAAGCACAACATAATCGTTAAATCGGCTCAGGGGCTCTTCAAGGACGTTGCTGCGAGCTTTGACCCGGGCGAGGCGTTTTCGATTCAGCTCGACCTCAAAACAAAATGTCAGCTCAGCGACGTCACTATCTCGGTCAGATATGACGAGGAGCAGATAAGAGTCCGCAAATTCGAGTCTCCCTTTTCCCTCCCGGGCCCGATAAGCAACGAGACCGAAAAAGGCGAGTACCTATTTGTTGTCGGAACGGCGAACGAGCTTATCGACACAACAAAGGGCGGCGAATTCCTCAGCTTAATCGGAAAGGCTAGGGATACCTTCAACAAGGACCAGGAAATCATTATTGACGTTCAGACGCTTCGCGGAGGACGCTACAAGGACGACGAAACCGTCGATATAAGCTTCGAGGAGCTGTACGTAGCTTGGAGCAAGGTTGAAAACACAAACTTTACGCTCGCTTCCTCGTTCAAGGACAAAATAAACTTCAACCCTCAGCCCTCGACCGAAAAACCGACAGAAAAGCCGACACAGGCTCCCACAACAACAGCTAAGCCGACCGAGAAGCCGACAGAAGCTCCCACAACAACGGCTAAGCCTACCGAAAAGCCGACAGAAGCGACCGAAACAACGGCAAAACCGACCGCAAAGCCGACAGAGGCGACCGAAAAGCCCTCCTCGACCCCAACGGAAAAGCCGACCGCGACAGAGACAAAGGAGCCCGCAAAGAACTTGATCTACGGCGACACCGACTTAAGCGGAGTGGTCAACATCAAGGACGCAACCCTGATTCAGCAGCACCTCGCGAAAATCAAGACGATGTCCTCGGATTCCCTCGCGGTAGCCAATGTTGACGGCGACGAAAGCGTATCCGTAAAGGACGCGACCTGTATCCAAAAGTCCCTCGCGCTTCTGAGCGGAAGCGGAAAGGTAAATCAGCCTTATACAAAGGCTTGATCAGTCAAACATAAATATAATATCAAAAAGGTCGAACGGAAAATGTTTGACCTTTTCTTTGTAATTTTAAAAATTTTTAAAAAGCCTGAGACAAAACCCTCGCTTTTTGACACTACATATATGAAAGGTGTTTGACTGATATCAGACGCCGTTCAGGTTTTCCCCCTTCCCGGGGTTGGCAGGCGACCGTCCCCGGGAAATCCTCACAAATAAGAAAAACGCCTTGCGAAAAGGCGTCTTTCTTATTAGGAAGGAAATTATATGAAAAAGCAAATTGTGCTCTCGTTGTCTGTTTATCTTTACTGTGGTTATATAATAACCCCCGAATGTGACGACTGTATGAACAATCGGAGAAAAAACAGAGAAATTTTTCTCGAAAAATCGCCATAGTGTGAACATTATCTGAAAATTGCTCGGGTCTGCTTGACTTTTTCCCGCTCGGCAACTATAATTATTGGCAAGTCGGGGTATTTCCCGCTATTACGCAAAAGGAGGCAAGTTATGATTAAACGAACCTTTTACAATCTTCCAGCCGAAAAGCGCGCGAAGATTATTGACGTAACCCGAAAAGAGTTTTTAAAGGGAAACAAACAGAAAATCACAATCAACACCGTTATCAAAAACGCGGGCATATCGCGCGGAAGCTTTTACCAGTATTTTGACGACAAGCTCGATTTGGTGGAGCTGGTTGCCGACGATATGGTGACAAGAATGGTCGAGTTTATTCAGAACGAGCTTCTCGAAAACGGCGGAGACCTCTTCGCCCTGCCGATGAGACTGTTCGATATAATGACCGAGAACGCGGGCGACTACAACATCGTGATGTCGATTACCGACACGCGCGACCGAAACAGCGAGCTTATTAACGACTACATTCGTTACCGCTCGTCAAAGCCCGAGATTTTCAGCAAGGTCAAGGGCTATATCGACCGCTCAAAGCTCAAAAACAAGGACGACGAGGACGTTGAGTGCGTAATGTTTATGATGTTCGACGCAATCAGAAGCGCGATGCAGAACATCCTCGAGAGCGGCGCTGACATCAAAAAAGAAAGAACGCTCCTGCTTAAAAAGCTTCAAATCATTAAAACAGGAAGCGCGGCAAAATAATTGAGAATTGAGAATTGAGAATTGAGAATGATGGTCGGGCAGACAGACTCTTCTGTGAGAAGCGTTTGTCTCCCGACCATATTAGTATTTCGCTTGCGCGAAGCGCATATAAATTCGGTCGGGCAGAGGAGTTCATTTTCAGATGAACCCGTCTGCCCGACCAAAATTATCAATTATCAATTCTCAATTCTCAATTACCATTAGTCTCATGGTGGAAGGTCGGAACCATTTCCGCGAGTTTTTCGACGACCTTGTCGCTGTCGTTGTCATTGGCGAAGCGCTCGATTTCCTCGAGCTGAGCGAGCAGCTTTTGCCGGTCGATCTCAATCTGGTTTCCGATAAATATTTTCTTGTTCGAGGTTTCTCTGAGTCCTTCCTCGTCCATAAGGAGCTCCTCGTAGAGCTTTTCACCGGGTCGAAGTCCCGTGAACTTGATTTCGACGTCCTCGTAGGGCACCTTTCCGTACATACGGATAAGGTTCTCCGCGAGCGTGACAATCTTTACAGGCGCGCCCATATCAAGTACGAAAATCTCGCCGCCGTGAGCCATCGCTCCCGCCTCAAGCACGAGCGACACCGCCTCGGGAATCGTCATAAAGTAGCGGATAATGTCGGGGTGAGTCACAGTAACAGGCTTGCCGCTCTCAATCTGGCGTCTGAACAGCGGGATTACAGAGCCGTTCGAGCCGAGTACGTTTCCGAACCTCGTTGTGACGAACTCGGTGTGAGAGCTGTTCTGAGCCATATACTGAATAATCATCTCGCACACGCGCTTTGTACAGCCCATAACGTTTGTCGGGTTGACCGCCTTGTCGGTAGAAATCATAACGAACTTGTCCGCCTTGTACTGCTCCGCGAGAATCGCGGTGTTGTAGGTGCCTACGATGTTGTTCTTGACCGCTTCCTCGGGAACGACCTCCATAAGAGGAACGTGCTTGTGAGCCGCGGCGTGGAACACAAGGCTCGGGCGATACTTCGCGAAGATTTTCTCCATCTTGTAGTAATCGCGCACGGAGGCAATCAGGGTCACGATATTGACCTTGGAGCCGAACTCCATCAGAACCTCCTGCTGAACCTCGTAGGCGTTGTTCTCGTAGATGTCGACTATAATGACCTGCTTTGGGTTGTACTTCGCGATCTGGCGCACAAGCTCGGAGCCGATTGAGCCGCCTCCGCCCGTGACCATACATACCTTGTCCCTGACGAGCGCTCTGATTTCGCTTTTGTCAAAGGAAACAGGCTCTCTGCCGAGAAGGTCCTCGATTTTGATATCCTTCGCCTGATTGATAAGCTGAGTGTGCTCGTCGTCGAACAGAAGGTTTCCGAGATACGGGATAACCTTGATTTTACACTTTGTTTTCGAGCATATATCAAGAATCTCGACCCTGCGCTTTTCGGGACAGGACGGAATCGCGAAGATAATCTGCTCGATGTTCATACTCTCGCATATATTCTGGATCTCGTCGGTTGTGCCGAGAACCCGAACGCCATTGATTTTTGTGTGAATCTTTCCCTTGTCGTCGTCGACAAGACCGACGGGCTGGAATTTGCTCCACTTGTTGTTTCGGTCGTATTTCGCGCTTTCGAGCTCGTTGAGAATCATTACCGCCGCGTGACCCGCTCCGACAATCAGTGTTTTCTGGGTGCTGTCGTACTTTCCCGAGTCGGAAATCACGAGAAACGACTTTCTGAAAGCCAGTCTGAACAACAACGCTCCCGTTGCTGTCACGAAAAAGTTCACAAGGAAGAACAATTTTGAAAAGCTCTTGCCGAGCGCGAAGAAAATGATAATCGCGAGCAGCTGACCCGCGAACATTCCCACGGCGCAAAGCAAATAATCCCTCGAGCGGAAATACCGCCACGCCTTTGAGTAGCAGCCCATCGAGTACTGCACAAGGATACATAGAATAACGTCGGCAATCATAATGTAGCCGAGACCCCTGAGCTCCTGAGCATAGGCGGTGTGAAGAGACGCGAATATATAATTTGTAATCAGAGTTCCCGCGCAGATAATAAAGATATCCGCCAAGGCGAGAATAAGCTTTCTGATATTAAATTTTCTGCTGTTAATTTTACTCAAGCTAATCCCTCTTTTTTTCGGATATAACTAGATATAACTATCTTTATGATTATACAAAAAATCTATATAAAAGTCAATCATTCGACAACAAATGTACTATTTGCTCAAAAAACCGCTTTATTATTGAGTAAAACGCACAAATTTTTATGTGATTTTTCCAATTGTATTGACTTTTTACTCATTTGAATAATAAAATATGGTAGAATAGTGAAGGTGTGGTGAGAAAACTGAGACGAAAGCTTATATCTTTTCTGATGATAATTACGCTAATTTTCTCGCTCTGTCTGAACCTCAGCCTCGGGGAGGTTTCGCCCGTTGTAACGCCGTATAAGGTAAAAACCGACAAAACAAAAGCAAGCTTTCGCGCGGCGGTGCTCTCGGACCTGCACAACAGTGAGTTCGGAAGAGACAACCGCAATCTGATTGAAACAGTCAAAAGGCAGAAGCCTGACGTAATTTTCACTCTCGGGGATTTTGTGAACCGAAGCTCAGACGAAAAAGCCGTCGCGATAAACGCGCACAGGGAACTCGTAAAAATCTGCCCCGTGTACGCGGTGTTCGGCAATCACGAGAACGGCTTTCCCGACAAGGAAGGCTACAAAAAGGAGCTCTCCGCGCTTGGGGTACATATTCTCGACAACTCGATGGAGAGCTTTAAAATCCAAAACGAGGAAATCATCATCGGCGGGCTGAGCGCCTATCCGTTTTACGAATACTACACGCCCGATTACAACAGCCCTCAAGGGCGTTTCCTCGACAGCTTCACAGCCGCTCAGGAAAACCGCTTCTGTATTCTGCTCAATCATTACCCCGAGTACGTTTACTGGGGAATGAGAAACTATAAATTTGATCTTATGCTCTGCGGTCACACCCACGGCGGGATCGTACGGCTGCCGTTTGTCGGAGGTCTCCTTGCCCCGAATCAGGGAATTTTTTCGGGAAAAGAGACCTTGCCCTTATACACCAAGGGAGAATACAACGTTGACACAACTCGCTTTATCATCACGAGCGGACTCGGAAACAGCCGTCCCCTGCCCCGCTACAACAATCCTCCCGAAATTATGATTATTGATATAAATTGATTGATAAAAACATTGATTAACCCGCCGAAATAGTGTAGAATAGTAGTATCCGAAATGAGGTGACAATTATGATGAATATTCTGAAAACGGAGAAGGGCGTTCTCAAAGAGGTCGACAGTCTCCAGCCTAACATTTGGATAAAGCTCACAACCCCCGACGCGGAGGAAAATCAAATGATTGTCGACCATTACGGAATCGACTTCGGCGATTTGGTCGCGGCTCTCGACGACGAGGAAAGCTCGCGTATCGAGTTTGAGGACAACTACACGCTTATCATCGTCGATATACCGATTACCGAAATCCGAAACGACGAGCAGTACTACACGACGATCCCGCTCGGCATTATCATTACCGAGGACGCGGTGATCACCGTGTGCAGGCAGGAGGTCGAGGTTTTCGGAATGAACCTGCGCTTTAAAATGCGCAACTTCTCGACCGCGAAGAAGATGAGGTTTGTATATCACCTGCTGTTCAGTATCTCGAAGCTCTACCTCTACGACCTCAGAAGCATCGACAAGGCGCGCACCGAAATTGAAGAGCGCGCGGGCAGAGAGACGATGGACACGGATATTATCTCGCTGCATGAGCTTGAGGCGTCGCTCGTATACTTTGCCACCTCGCTGAGGGCAAACAATATGGTAATCACCCGACTAATGCGCACCAACCAATTCCCCGAGGACGAGGAGCTGATCGAGGACACGATCATCGAGAACAATCAGGCGATTGAGATGACCTCGATTTACCGTGACATCATCGACTCAACGCGGGAGCTCATTTCGGCTGTTATGGACAACAGGCTGAACAACGTGATGAAATACCTCACCTCAATCACAATCGTAATGGCGATTCCGACGATTATCTCGGGAATCTACGGTATGAACGTAAAGTGGCTGCCGTTCGCAAACACCTTCCACGGCTTCGGGATAGTGTGCGTCGCAACACTGATTATCTGCATTATCACGATGATTATACTCAGAAAAAAGAAAATGATGTAAAACTTCCCAAAAGCTCGGTTTTTCCCGAGCTTTTGATTTTTATTCTCCGCGATCGCATTTCCTGTTGCATGAAACCCGTTTTTCCTTTATAATAGAATCAACCCCTTAAAGGAGTGATATTTATGACAAAAAGACTGACCGCAATACTGCTTTCGTTATGCCTGATTCTCGGCGCGGCGTTCATCGTCTCCGCTCAGGAGGGCGAGCCGACTCTCAACCCCGACGCCTATCCCCGCTTTGCCGACAAAGGCTGGGGCGCTCTGTACGCTCACGCGACTCTCGGCGGCAACAGCCCGCAGGCGTGGCAGCGCTGGGGCAAGGACTACACTGGACTGAACGCTCAGCGCTCGGTCAGGTACTTCTTCCTGCCGAACACCGCGGACGACAGCAGGGTCGAAATCTACAACAACTACGACAACACCGCGACGATCGGCGGCGTTTCGATAGAGCCGTATACAAGCGCGGTCATACCGTACAAGGACGGCGAAATAATGACCGCCGAGGTCAACGACCGCACGTACAGCTTCACCGTCTTAAAGAGCGACAGCGAAGCGTCGGTCTACGTTAACGACACAAAAAACTCCTACACAGACGTAAACGGCGTTGTGCAGGAGACCGATCTCTACTCCTTTTTGATTCAGAACAAGGAAAACTCCGTCAAGGGAAGCGACTGCGCGATAGCCTCGGGCTCCGACGTAAAGGACACTACGCTAAAGAAAATCAAGGGCAGAGGCAACACAAACTGGACTCAGAGCGACAAAAAGCCGTTCAACCTCCAGTTCAGCGATATGACGACCATAGGTCATACGACGAGCAAAAAGTTCTCCTTTGTCTCGAACGCCAAGGATTCGACGCTTCTGAGAAACACCCTGATGTACAACCTCGCAAACGACACGGGCTCTCCCTACGCTCCCGACCAAAGCTTCGTCGACTTCTTCGTAAACGGCGAATACAGGGGAAGCTTCATCGCCTGCCAGAAGATTGATATGGGCAAAAACTCCGTCGTATCGTTAAAGGACACCTCCGACAAGGCGACTTCTGACTTCAACTTCCTCGTCGAGGTTGACGTTTGGAACTACAAAAGCGACGTATTCTTCGTAACAGACAGAGGCTACCACGTTGTGCTCAAGACCCCCGATTTGGAGGGCTACGACGAAACCGACGAAGAAATGAAGGCGCGCTACGACTACATAAAAGACACCTTCCAAAAGCTCGAGGACGCGCTGTACGCGGGAAATCTCGAGGAGCTTGAAAAAATCTGCGACCTCGACAGCCTCGCGAGCCAGTACCTCCTTCAGGAATTCGGAAAGAACTGCGACGGCGGATATACCTCGACATATTTTACATACAACGCGGAAAAAGGAAAGTTCTTCGCCGCGCCGATCTGGGACTGCGACTCCGACCTCGGAGCGGTGGACTGCGTGCGCGACGGGTGTTCGACCTCGACCTGCGACTACAGGGGCTGGATCACAAAAACCGCCACCTACAAGAGCGAGGATAAGCAGGTGACCGTAAACCCGCTCGGTCAGGCGTTCAACCTCACGGGCGAGGACTCGGAGGGTCTTGACTTTGAGTCAAGGGTCAAAAAGCTTTGGAGCGAAAGGTTCCTGCCGAAAATCTCCGTAATGCTCGGCTACACAAAAGCCGACGACGGACGCCTGAAAAGCATTGACGACTACGCGAAGTCAATCGAAAAATCGAGCTACAACAACTACGTGATGTGGGGCTTTATGTGGTACTGCGCCCGCTACAATTCGGGGCTTGAGAAAAAGTACTCAGCCGACCTCGAGGGCGAGCTCAGCTACCTCAAGGACTGGACAAAGGCGAGAGCCGACTGGATGACTGCTCAGTTCAACAAGGTTCAGGGCTACAACACCATATACTTTGCCGACACCGAAAACTGGGGCAACATCAGCTACTACGCGTGGGCAAATAAGAACACCCCGATGAAGTGGCCGGGAGAGAGCGCTCAACTCGTTGAGACAACGGACGCGGGCGTAAAAATCTACAAGGCGACGGTTCCCGACGAGCTCGACAGAATCATATTCAACGGCGGAATGGAAGCGCCCCAGACGGTCGACATCTCGATCACGCCCGAGTACAACCTCTACTCCCCATCGACCCCGACAGGCAGGGAAAACTCGATGTACTACCCGATTTACAACGTAAGTCAAACAAACTACACGGAGCCCGAGAAACCAACCGAAACTCAGACCGAAACCCCGACTGAAACTCAAACTGAGACGCAGACCGAAGCTCAGACCGAGACTCCTACTGAAACTCAGACCGAAACTCAGGCGGAGCCCGAGCCAATCAGAGGCGACTCAAACCTCGACGGAAAAGTCAATATAAAGGACGCTACCGCGATCCAGAAGTGCGCAGCGAACATCATCACATTCAGCGACAGGCAGAAAAAAGCCCTCGGACTGAGACCCGAGGACGAAGTAACCGTAAAGCACGCTACAAATCTTCAAAAATACCTTGCGGGAATAATTACCGTATTCTGATTTATGCGAAGTAAGCTTTCGATAAAATCGCCTGTAATCGCCGTACTCGGCTCGCTGTTGTGCGTAACGCTTTGGGGTACGGCGTTTCCGCTGATAAAGCTCGGATATTCTCAATTCGCGCTTGAGCAGGGAGACCTCGGCGCAAAGCTGCTTTTCGCGGGGCTTAGGTTTACGCTCGCGGGCGCGCTCGTGTTCCTTTTCGGACTGCTCAAAACAAAAAAGCCCGCCATACCCGAAAGGCGCGACCTTCCGTCTGTCCTTCTGCTCGGAACGGTTATGACGGCTCTGCAATACCTCCTCGCGTATGTGGGAGTGGGCTATACAACCGCGTCAAACACCTCGATACTGACGGGCTCGGCGTCAATCATCTCGGTAGCGGCTGCGGCTGTGTTCTTCAAAAACGACAAACTCACCCCGCAAAAGGCGCTCGGCTGCGTGGTCGGGCTTGCGGGGATAACGGTGGTGAATCTCGGGGATGTTTCGCTCGACGCGGTAAATTTCCTCGGGGATCTGCTTGTGCTTATGTCGGCGGTGAGCTCCGCCGCGGGCAATATCATTACCAAAAAAATCTCAAAAAACCGCGACCCCGTTACAATTACGGCGTGGCAGCTCCTTTTCGGCGGCCTGATCCTGACGGCGGCGGGTCTGCTTTGGGGCGGTCGGCTCGACCTCGGCAACGCGGGCGGGGTATGTATTCTTCTGTGGCTGGCGGTCGTGTCGGCGGTGAGCTTTCTTTTGTGGACGGCTCTGCTTCGGGTTCATCCCGTCAGCAAAATCACCGTTTTCACAATGCTGGTGCCTGTTTTCGGGACGCTTTGGTCTTGGCTTTTGCTCGGCGAGAGCGTGTTCTCGGCGGCAAACATAATCTCTCTGCTGCTGATCGCCGCAGGAATCCTTTTGGTAAATATAAGGCAATAAAGGGTGATACAATGAAAATCTACGGCATAATTTTTGATATGGACGGCGTTATTCTCGACAGCGAAAAGCTCTATGTCCGCTTCTGGAAGGAGGCGGGACGGTTTTACGGCTATCCGTGGGAGGAAAAGCACTCGCTCGCGATCAGGAGTCTCGCGCGTCCGTTCGCGATAGCGCGGCTCAAGGGCTTTTTCGGCGAAGGCTTCGACTACGACCTCGTCCGCAACAAGCGCATTGAGCTTATGGACGCCTACGTAAACAAATACGGAATCGAGCCCAAGCCGACGGCTGAGCGGGCGCTCAGAGCCCTGCGGGATAGGGGCTTTAAAATAGCCCTCGCGACGGCTACAGTCGAGGATAAGGCAAAGAAATATCTCGCGAGGGTTGACCTCTTAAAATACTTTGACGAGGTCGTGTCGGCTCATATGGTCAAAAAAGGCAAGCCCGAGCCCGACATCTACCTCTGCGCTTGCGAAAGGCTCGGCTTAAAGCCCGAAAGCTGTCTCGCGGTAGAGGACAGCCCGAACGGTATACAGTCGGCATACGGCGCGGGCTGTGTTCCGATAATGGTGCCCGATATGGACGAGCCCGACGAAAGCACAAAAAAGCTCGTCTATCGCGTGCTAAAAAGCCTCGACGAAATAGAAAAACTGACAGAGGAGATAAACAATGGAACTGATTAACGGCATAATTAACAGCGCGGATGAGTTTTTATGGGGCTGGTTTATGATTATCCTGCTTTTGGGGACCCACCTCTTCATCACCATCCGCACCAGATTTATGCAGAGAAAAACGCTGACGGCGATTCGCCTTTCTGTGACCAAGGATCCCGACTCTGACGGCGACATCAGCCCGTTTCAGGCGCTCGCGACGGCGCTCGCCTCAACGATCGGAACGGGCAACATCATCGGAGTCGGCACCGCGATAGCACTCGGAGGACCCGGGGCTGTGCTTTGGTGCTGGCTGACGGGCGTGCTCGGAATCGCGACAAAATACGCGGAGTCCCTGCTCGCGGTCAAATACCGCGTCAAAACAAAGGACGGCCGTATGCTCGGAGGCGCGATGTACGCGCTCGAGCGAGGGCTAAATATGAAGTGGCTCGGAATACTTTTTGCCGTTTTCGCGCTGTTAGCCTCGTTCGGAATCGGCTCGGGAGTTCAGGTCAACGCGATTTCAAGCATTATGAACAGCACCTTTAACCCCGAAAACAGCTTTACACTCAGCCTTTTCGGAAAAGATATCTCGGCTGTCTCGGCGATCGTCGGTCTTTTTGTGTCGCTCATCACGGCTGTCGTGATTTTCGGCGGTATAAAAATCATCTCCAAGGTCTGCGAGCTCCTTGTGCCCGCTATGGCGGCTTTTTACGTGATTGGATGTATCATCATACTCGTTATGAATTATTCGTATCTGGGCGACGCTGTGGCTCTTATTCTGTCCTCCGCGTTCGCTCCGACCGCCGCCGCGGGAGGCTTTGTCGGCTCGACGGTTATGATTGCCGCGCGCTACGGAATCGCGAGGGGTTTGTTCTCGAACGAGTCGGGTATGGGCTCAGCCCCTATCGTCGCGTCCGCCGCTCAGTCGCGAAACCCGGTCAGACAGGCGCTCGTCTCCTCGACAGGCACCTTCTGGGACACGGTCGTTGTGTGCCTTATGACGGGCTTGGTGCTCGTGAGCTCAATTATCAAGAACCCCTCGTCCTTTGCGGGAGCGCAGGGCGGTGAGCTCACCTACGCGGCGTTTCAGCAAATCCCCTACATCGGCACGCCGATTCTCGTAATCGGGATAATCTCCTTCGCCTACTCGACTATCCTCGGCTGGTCGTATTACGGAGAGAGATGCGTGGAATACCTCTTCGGACTAAAGGGTATGATTCCCTACAAGCTTGTTTTCGTGTTCGTGCTGCTTGTGGGTCCCGTGATCTCGCTCGACATCGTGTGGTCGCTGTCCGACATCTTCAACGCGCTTATGGCGATTCCGAACCTCGTCGCCGTTATCCTGCTTTCGGGAGTCGTAGTCAAGGAAACGAACCACTACCTCTACGGAAACCGTCTCGACGAGTTTGACCGAACCAAAATCCCGAGAGTGGATAAGTAGCCGCTCAGGCTGTGCGCGAACGTACAGCCTCGGCGCCGCAAAAACGCGCTTCGAGCTCGAAAACCGACTCGGGCGTATAATCCTCGCTCTCTCGGCACAAATACAAATCGGGGCTGTTTACCCCTCCGTCGAGCAAAAACCGCTCGAACGCCGAAACTCTGCCGTCTGAAAAATCGGCTTCGATTATCTTTTCACTCACTTCAAATTCGGGAGACAATACCATTGTAAACATAAGCTTACCTCGCTTTTCCTCTGTGATTTAGCTGTGATTTTTATTACAATAATATTATACCAAATTCAGAGTACGATAAACGGGACAGTCGTTTGACTGTCCCGTACTTTTTATCTTTTGAAAAATGAAAAAGTAAATGTCGAATTTTGATGTTGAAAATCGTTGTTTTGGTTGCGTTTACTCTTGCAATCGGTTAGATTAGAGTTGTGCAGTTGTCCGCGGAAAGAGGTACCGTATGAGCAACCAAATGACTTTATCAGACAGAATTGCCATTGAAGCCGGAATCACCGCAGGCAAAACCTTTAAAGAGATCGCCTTGAAAATCAACAGAAATCCTGCCACCGTTTCCAGAGAAATCAAAGCAAACAGAACTCTCATACCCGCAACTTTCTACCTTGGCTGCGATTGCCGATATGCGCGTTCTTGCCATAGGCACAACATTTGTACGGATAAGGAGTGCAGCATTCCTTGTATTAAATGCCGAATCGTCAAATGCACCGAATTCTGCCCGATCTACAAACCGAAGCACTGCAGCCGTATCGAAAAGCCGCCTTATGTCTGCAACAGATGTTACTACCGTAACGATTGTGACAAACGCCGTTATATGTATTCCGCTAAACTTGCCGATGCCCTGTCCAACCGTCGGCGATCTGATACCAGAACAGGAATACGTCTGTCGCCTGAGCAGATCCGCTATCTTGACGACCTTCTTTCCGCTCAGATAAAAAAAGGACAGCATTTGACGCATATTTACGCTGAGCACGAAATGGAATTACCGGTATCCTTACGCAGCCTTTACAATTACATCGACTCCGGTCAACTCTCTGTACGCAACATTGATCTGCGCAGAAAGACAAGCTACAAGCCGCGCAAACGCAAAAAGGAATCGGTTCCAATCCCTAATTACAGGCTTGGTCGATCCTATGAGGATTTCAAGAAATATATGGAATCCCACCCTAATATGCCTGTAGTTCAAATGGATACGGTTGTGGGTTCAAGGAAGAAAGGGCAACGTATTTTAACAATGTTGTTCCTCAAAACTTCAGTTATGCTTATGTTTCTTATCCCCGACGGTAAGGCGCAAACGGTTGTTGACGTTTTTGACTTTTTATTGGATATTCTCGGTATGGATGAATTCCAAGCTTTGTTTCCGGTTATTCTTACCGACAACGGTTCCGAATTCAAAAATGCCGATCGCATTGAAAATGCTATTAACGGCGAACCTCGCTGCAAGCTGTTTTACTGCGATCCGATGGCTTCTTGGCAAAAAGCGGAGATTGAAAAGAATCACGAATTTATCCGCTATGTTATCCCGAAAGGAATGTCCTTTGACGCGCTGACTCACGATGATGTCACTATGCTGATGAATCACATTAACAGTATCAAACGTCCAAGTCTCGGTAATAAATCTCCGTATGAAATGATTCCAATAGGTGATGAGGATTGGGAATGGTTAATGCAATTAACAGGAATGGACGCCATCCCAGCCGATGACGTCAACCTTAATCCAGCTATCTTAAAACACTAACACTAAGTAAATTCAAGGCGGATAACTGCTCGTGTATTTCCATATACTCACGATTTCGACGTATTGCGTTTACTTTTGCATAAGCGTTCGTGATACGTCTGCTTTGCTATGCCTTGTTTCACTTGTTTTTGCTGAATTTAGGTGTATTTTACCATACTTTGCTGCTGTTTTCCACCCCTATTTTCATTTCTGACGTTGTTTTTCCGTTCTTGAGTGTATTTACTCTACTTTCTCTTTTTCATTCAAGTACTTTTTATCTTTTTATCTATTATCTTATAAGCTTGATTGCGGTCTCCGCTTTGTTGATTATTCTGAGGTCGTTGTCGTAGGAGCAGAGCTTGCGCGCCTGCTGTAAATCGACCCAGATATACTCGGCAATTTCCTCCTCCTGAACGTTTACGTTGTCGGTGAACGCCTGCGCGAGGAAGAACACAACGTGCTTGCGGATTTTGCCGAACGGGCAGTAATCGCTCACCTCGCGGAAGCCTTCCTTGATTTCAACGTCGAGGGAAGTTTCCTCCTTGATTTCTCTTATGGCGGTCTCCTGCTCGGTTTCGCCGAGCTCGATGTGGCCCTTTGGGAAGCTCCAATACCTGCCGTTGTTGTTCTTTACGAGCAGGATTCGGGTGTTCGACTTGCCGTTGTAGAAGATTACCGCTCCGCAGGATTTTTCATACAGGCACTTTATCGAGCTGAGCCTTGTGTTTTTGAGGTAGGACACGCTCTGCCTGATGTCGGGCTCGTAATACACCGCTCCCTCGGGGGCAACGATAACGCGGTCGTCGCTCTCGTCAAAGGTCGCGTAGGCGATTATCACCCCGCGGAAAAACTCGTTAACAGGCTCAGGCGACAGGACATACGCCTTCTTTGAGCCTGCGCCGTCCGCGCTTATGTAGCCCGAGTACAAGTCCCGACTCAGCTTACCGAATATATTTACACTTACCTTATCCGCCAGCATATTCCCGTCCTCCTTTCCGTTAACCGATTATGCTTTTAATTGCTTTCTGCTGTGACGCGTCCGCCGAGTTCACCGCTCCGTTTATGAAGAGCACCTCGGTAATTCCGTTGTCCCTGCACAGCTTTTTGAGATTGCTCTTGTAGGTTCTGTAGTCAACCGAGTAAATCTCCTTGTAGTTGTACGTGAGATACGGAATGAACGCGTTTCCGAGGCTGTCGTGAACCACGGCTATTTTGCCGTTTTTAGCCTTTGAGTAGCCGCTTTTGATGACCTCGAGCGGGTTGTCGCCGTTGAGGAATACCGAGTAGCTATCGCTTCCCTCCGCGTACTTGTTAAAACAGCCGTCAACCGTTTCGGTCTCGCCGCTCTCGCGGGTGATTTCACTTTTTACGCTGTAGGGGAAATCCCAGAAGTGCACCGAGTCGGTGTTCAGGGTTTCCTCGGTCATACTCGAATACGAGCCGTTGAATCCCTCAATCATATCCTCGTTCAGTGAGGTGAGCTTTACAGCCTTCTGCTTTGTCGCGGAGGCGAACGCCTTGTAGCCGTAGTAGGCTCCGAGCCCCGTCCAGTTCGGGTCGGAGTCAAAGTAGATGTACTCCGAGTTATACTTTGAGAGGTGGTTGTAGCAGTTTATAAAGCTTATATCCGAGCTGAGAGTGTCGTAGACCTTCTTTATGTAGTCCGCCTGAGAGACGGTTTTTAGTCCCGCCTGAGACTTGACCTGTCCCGGGAGAGCCATCTCGGTCTGATTCGGCACAATCATCGAATGAACCTTGTTTTTTCTGCCGAGCGACTTTTGGGCTGAGTTTATCACCTCTGCATAGGACTTTGCCTGAGAGGGCTTTACGTTGAATAGCTCAAACGCCATCTGATTCCACACGTAGAGATTATCGGACACCGCTGTGCCTGTACCCGTACTCTCGTCGTACTCTATGCTCGGTTCTCTGAAAGAGATTTCCTTTTTGACGGTCGCTTTTTTGACGGATTCGGTTTTCGGCTTTGTCGACTTGGTCGCGGTGTCGATTTTGGAGCCCTTAGCTCCCGAGGAGCACACGCAGCTGAACGCCGAGGTTATGAGCACAATTACAAGAGCCAGCGCGACAAGCGCCGAGGCTATGATGATTATTCTGTTTCTGAGACGTCGGTTGACTCTTCTGCGGTTGCCTGTGTAGCGGCTTACGCCCGCGGGACGTCTGTAGTTTCTGTCATAATCTCTGTAGCTCACGGTCAATCCCCCTTTTTGTTATTTTTCGTCGAAATTTATCCTCTCTTCTTCAACAACGAGCGGTCTGCCCTTGACTCGGCTGTTGATCGTGAGGATATATTCGCCGAGGATTCCAATAAATATCAACTGGATTCCGCCGAGCAGGAACATTCCGATTACCATAGGAGCCGAGCCCGCCGAGAAGGTGTACCAGTGAGTGACCTTGTACACAAAATATCCGATCGCGATCAGGAAGCTGAAAAGCGCGCACATAACTCCCACAAAGGTCGCGAGACGCATAAGCGCCTTTGAGTAGGTCGTAAGCCCCGTGATACCCAAGTCGTAAAGGCTGAAAAAGTTGTTGTGGGTCTTGCCCGCGGCGCGCTTGGGCTGGGTGTAGTAGATTTCCTTGCGCTCCTTGGCGTACTCCGCGACCATTCCGCGGAAATAGGGAACGGGGTCGTTGACCTGTCTTAAAATATCGATAAAAGTCTTGTCATAAAGCCCAAGCCCCGTGAAGTGGGCTATGTGCTCGACGTTCGCGAGCTTCGAAAAGAGCTTGTAGTAGGTTGTGCGAACCGCGTACATAAGCGGGTTCTCGTTGCTCTTGTTTTTGATTCCGATGACAACCTTGTTGCCCTCCTCCCAAGCCTTTACGAACTCGGGAATGAGCTCGGGCGGGTCCTGAAAGTCCGCGCACATTTTGAGAACACAGTCGCCCGTGGTCTGTTGCAGACCGTAGAACGGCGAATTCTCCTGCCCGAAGTTGGCGGCGTTGAATATCGCCTTGACCTTCGGGTTTTCCGCGCAGAGCTCGCGCAGGATTTGTCTTGTGCTGTCGGTTGAATGGTTGTCTATGTAAACTAACTCGTAATCGTAGCTCGAAAGGCTCTTGTTCATCACGTCGACAATCGCGTACGTCAGGGGACGAACGTTTTCCTCCTCGTTAAAGCAAGCTACGAGTATACTGATTTTCTTCATTAAATTGACTCCTGTTATGAGTTATTTTTCCGCAAGGATTTCCCTTATTCCCTGCTCAAAGCTGTATTTCGGGCTCCAGCCGAGCTCACGCTTTGTCTTTTCGACAGAGGGCGTTATGCTCACCATTCCCGTACTCGGGTAAGGCACAGCTCCGTAGAGAAGCTCGCTTTTGCTGCCGATTATTGAGTAAAGCTCCTCGACATATGCCCTGAGCTTTCGCACATCGCCGCTTCCGAGGTTGTACGCGCCGTCCGCGCAGTCCTTCTCACACAGCGAGGCAACCGCCTCCACAGCGTCTTTGACAAATAGGAAGTCCCACATCTGCACGCACTCGGTAAGCTCGCAGGTACGGTCGTTTTTCATATTGTCAATCATCGACATAATGAGGGTTTTCTCGAAATCCCCGGGACCGTAAAGGCTGAAAAATCTCGGCTCCTTGTGGGAAGCTCCCGCCTCGGCGCAGAGCTTTCCGGCAGTTTTGAACAGCTCGTACTTGTAAATACCGTACTCGGTGTTTGGCGCGCACTCCGTTTCCTCGGTGATAACGCCGCTGACGGGTCCGTACTCCGCCTGTGAGCCCGCCGTGAGGACTCTCTTGCAGCCCGCCTTCAAAACGGATTTGAGCAAAGCCACGCTGAGCTCATAGTTTTTCTTCTGCTTTTCCCTGTCCATTCGATCCGAGCCCCTTGTACCGTCCCACGCGAAGTGCACGAGGCAGTCAAGCGCGCCCGTTTTCTCGCCGAGGGTACCGTACTCGTCCATATTGAGCTCGAGGACGCTTACGCCCTTTATACTCTTCAAATCCGAAGCCTTCGGGGAATTATGTCGCACCACGGCGATGATGTCAAAGCCTTTTTTTGAGACCGCGTCGATAAACGCCTTTCCGATGAAGCTCGTGGCTCCTGTTACCGCTATTTTCATCAGCCTTCCTCCAACATCGACTTCATCGCGCCGTAAAGACCGTCCGCGTCGTAGCCAAACTTATGATACAGATAAGGCGCGTGAGCCATGGCGACAAATTTGTCGTCGATTCCGATGTTTCTGAACTTAGTCACACAGCCCTCCTCGGCAAGCGTCATAGCGACAATTGAACCGAGTCCGCCGTAGATATTGTGATCCTGAGCGACCACGACCCTGCCTGTCTGAGCCGCTGAGATCACCGCCTCGCGGTCAATCGGCTTGATTGTGTGCATATCGACAACGCGGATTTCCTTTCCCGTGTCCTCTTTCAGTCTGCGGGACGCTTCGACCGCGTATTTCACGACGATTCCCGAGCAGATAAACGCTCCGTCGCTGCCCTCGCGGGGGATCGAAGCCTTGCCGATCGTGTGCTTGTAATCGTCGCCGTAGAGCTTGAAAACAGGCTCCACGCTGCTTCTTATATACATGGGACCCGCGTAGTCGAGGGTCTGATCCATAAGCTGAGTCGCCTGAACGGGGTCGGAGATTTCGACAACGGTTACATTGGGCAAAGCCGCCATTATCGCGACGTCCTCAATGCTCCAGTGAGTAGCGCCCGAGATTCCGCCCGAGAGACCCGCGTAGGTTCCCATCATTCTGACGTTGAGATTCGCGTAGGCTACGTCGGTGCGGCACTGCTCGCAGGCTCTCATTGTGAGGAACGGAGCCATCGAGAACGCATAGGGAATAAAGCCCTCGTGAGCCAGTCCCGCCGCGAAGCTCACCATATTCTGCTCGGCGATACCGACATTGTACGACCGCTCGGGAAACGCCTCCGCAAAGTTGCGGTTGCGGCAGGTTCCCATAAGGTCGGCGTTTACGAGAAGAACCCTGTCGTTTTTCTCGCCGAGGTCGTACATATAGCCGCCGATTATATCTCTTAAAAAGTATTTTTTATCTGAAAGTGCTGTTTCCATTACAAACCGCCTTTATTCTAACGATTTTTCGAGGGCTCTTACGCACTCGGCGTACTGCTCCTCTGTAATTTTTCCCGCGTGCCAGCGGGGCTGATTCTCCATAAACTCAACGCCCCTGCCCTTTGTTGTGTGGCAGATGAATACGGTCGGAGTATCGCTGTCGGCAGGCGGCAGAGCGTCGAAGTTCTCCTTGATTTTCGCAATATCGTTTCCATCGAACTCCCTGACGTTAAAGCCGAAGGCGCGGTATTTCTCGGCAATATCGCCGAGAGCGGTCACGTCGTCGATTTTTCCGTCCGCCTCGAGACCGTTGAAGTCAACCATCGCTACGAGATTGCCGAGCTTGTACTTGACGGCGTTCATCGCCGCCTCCCAGACGGAGCCCTCGGACTGCTCGCCGTCGCCCATTACGACGTAGACTCGGCTTGTAAAATTGCCCTTTCGCCTCAGAGCCGCCGCCATTCCGCAGGCTACGGGAAAGCCGTGGCCGAGAGAGCCCGTCGAAACCTCGACGTAGGGGTTAACTAGGTTGCACGAGTGCATTGAGAACCTGCCCTCGTCGGTCGCGTACTCATTAATCACGTCGTCCTTTGTAAAACAGCCGATTGCCGCCTGACAAAAGCTCGTAACCGCCGAGGCGTGACCCTTAGAAAGCACAAAGCGGTCTCTCTGCTCGTCCTTTGTGTCGTTCGGATTGTATTTCATCTGATACTGCCAGAGCACGGTCATCACGTCGGCGATTGAAAGGTCGCCGCCGATATGGATAACCTGCTTTGAGCAAAGCTCAAGGAGGTTTTTTCGGATTTCAAACGCCGCGCGCCTGAGCTCGTCTACAGTTTTCTGCATTTTATTTCATCACCTTACTGATTTACAGCGTCAATAATTACCTTTGCCATATAATCTATCATCTCGTCGGTCATTCCCGGGTAAACTCCCACCCAGAAGGTGTTGTTCATAATGAACTCGGTGTTGTCGAGAGGTCCGACCACACGGTAGGCGTCGGTGTCGCGGAGCTCGTCAAAGCAGGGATGCTTTATAAGATTTCCGCTGAAGAGGAGACGAGTCTGAACGTTGTGCTCCTCGATGTATTTTGTAACGTCGTTGCGCTTTACTCCCGATTCGGGCTTGACCGAAATAAGGAAGCCGAACCACGAGGGTCTGCTGTTCTCTGCAGCCTCGGGGAGAATGAGCTTGTCCTCGGCGGGCTTTAACGCGTTGTACAATCTCTCCCAGTTGTGAATACGGCGTTCGATGAAGCTCGGGAACTTCTTGAGCTGTTCAACGCCGACAGCCGCCTGCAAATCGGTGACCTTGAGGTTGTAGCCGAGGTGACTGTAGACGTACTTGTGGTCGTAGCCCTGCGGGAGCTGTCCGAACTGACCGTCGTAGCGGTGTCCGCAGAAGTTGTCATGACCCGAGGGACAGATACAGTCGCGTCCCCAGTCGCGGTAGGAGAGTATCATCCTGTGAAGGAGGGCGTTGTTTGTATAAACGCAGCCGCCCTCACCCATTGTCATATGATGCGGCGGGTAGAAGCTTGAGGTTCCGATGTCGCCCCAAGTGCCCGTAAAGCGTGTTTCGCCGTCGATTGTGTACTGTGAGCCGAGGGAGTCGCAGTTGTCCTCAACAAGCCAGAGGTTGTGCTTGTCGCAGAACTCTCTGACTGTCTTTAAGTCAAAGGGATTGCCGAGAGTGTGGGCAATCATAACAGCCTTCGTCTTGTCGGAAAGCGCGTCCTCTAGCCTTGTGACGTCGATATTATACTGCGGATAGGTAACGTCCACGAAAACAGGCACCGCGCCGTACTGGATAATCGGAGCTACAGTCGTCGGGAAGCCGCAGGCAACGGTGATAACCTCGTCGCCTCTCTTGATCTGACGCTCCTTGAGCTCGGGAGCCGTGAGAGCCATAAACGCGATAAGATTAGCCGAAGAGCCCGAATTGACAAGATGGGCGTATTTTACGCCTATCCACTCGGCAAAGCTCTTCTCAAACTCGTCCGAGAATCTGCCTGTTGTCAGCCAGAAGTCGAGCATTGCGTCGGTGAGAGAGCACATTTCCTTCTCGTCAAAAACTCTCGACGCATAGCTGATTCTGTCGCCGGGCTTGAAATCGGGCTTTTTCTCCTTAAAATCGTGGTAGAAGTCCGCGACAAGAGCCTTGATCTGCTCGCGCGCCTCCTGCTCGTTTTTCCAGTTACTCATTTTCTGATTACTCCTTATTTAAAAATTCGTCTATTTGTCTGTCCATAACGGCGCTTACGTCTCCGCCCTGAGCGTAGCACTTGCTCCACTCGACGGTCTTTTCAATCGCCTTGTCCAAATCCCACACGGGCTTCCAGCCGAAAACCGCCTTTAGCTTTGAGCAGTCGAGCTTTAGGAAATTCGCCTCGTGAGGGCCGCCGTCGTACTTTTCGACCCAGCGCATACCGTCTCCCCAATGCTTTACAAAGAGGTCGACGAGCGCTCCCGTCTGAAAGCAGTCGCGGTCGTCGGGGCCTACGTTGTAGTAGCCCTGATACTTTATGTCCTCGTACTGAGCCTTCGCTATCATCAGATAAGCGAACAGCGGCTCGAGCACGTGCTGATACGGTCTTGTGGAATAAGGGTTGCGGACGATTATGTCCTCGCCCTTCATCCCCGCGCGGACACAGTCGGGGATTATTCTGTTTTTCGCGAAGTCGCCGCCGCCGATCACGTTGCCCGCTCTGGCGGTTGAGACGGCTGTATTTGTATTGTCAAAAAAGCTGCGCTTGTAGCTGTGAGTCACCAGCTCGGAGCAGGACTTTGAGTTTGAATACGGGTCAAAGCCGTCGAGCTCCTCGTTTTCGCGGTAGCCCCAATGCCACTCGCGGTTGAGATAGACCTTGTCGGTCGTGACGTTCAGAACGGATTTCACACAATCCGACAGACGGACGCACTCGAGGATGTTGACCGTACCCATAACGTTAGTCTCGTATGTGTAGGCGGGGTTCTCGTAGCTGTCACGCACAAGCGGCTGAGCCGCGAGGTGAAGAACGATCTCGGGCTGAGCCTCGTCGAACGCCTTTTTGAGACCTTCAAAGTCCCTTATGTCACCGATAACGGAGTTGATTTCCTTTGCGATTCCCGCGGTCTCGAAGAGCGACGGGTCTGTCGGCGGGTCAAGGCTGTAGCCGTAAACGACCGCGCCCGCCTTTGAGAGGATTTTGCACAGCCAGCTTCCCTTGAAGCCCGTGTGACCTGTGACAAAAACCCGCTTGTCTTTATAGAAGCTTAAATCAAACATCAGTCGTTCCACACCTTCCACGGAGCCTGTCCCGTTTCCCAGAGCTTTTCGAGGATGTCCTTCTCACGCGAGGTGTCCATACACTGCCAGAAGCCCTTGTAAACAAAGCTCATAAGCTGGTTCTGCTCAACAAGCTTCTCGAGCGGAGCCTGCTCAAAAATCGTTGAGTCGCCCTCTATGTAATCAAAAATTTCGGGGTTGAGAACCATATAGCCCGCGTTGATCGGAGCGCTGTCGGAAACGTTCTTCTCTCTGAACGACTTTACGGCGTTGTCGCCGCCGATGTTCAGAACACCCTTTGACTGCTCGAGCATTGTCGCGGTAAGCGTCGCGATTTTGCCATGCTTTTTGTGGAACTCATAAAGCTCGGAGATGTCGACGTCGCACACAGCATCGCCGTAGGTCATCATAAACGGCTCGTCGCCGATGTACTTCTGAATCCGCTTGATTCTGCCACCCGTCATTGTGTTGAGCCCTGTATCGACAACCGTAACCTTCCACGGCTCGCAGTGCTGGTCGTGGATGGTCATTTCCTCACGTCCGCTTGTAAAATCAAAGGTGATGTCGCTGTTTCTGAGAAAATAATCAGCGAACCACTGCTTGATAATGTGCTGCTTGTAGCCCGCGCAGACCACAAACTCGTTGAAGCCGTAATGAGAGTACTCCTTCATAATGTGCCAAAGAATCGGCTTCCCGCCGATATCGATCATCGGCTTGGGCTTGAATTTTGACTCCTCGGAAATTCGGGTTCCGTAGCCGCCCGCGAGAATAACGACCTTCATTTTTTTGCCTCCTCAAAGCGCGGTTTTGTTCATTTAAACAATAAAATCCGCATTTTAACTATATACTCATATATTATACATCAAAATGAGTTATAATACAATGTTTTTTGGCAAAATATTTTCATCCGCTCAATTGCTTGCGTTAATTAGACAAATATGGTATTATAGAGTATATTTATTCAAATATTGGAGTGAAAATTATGGAGTATCATTTTTCCGACAGGACAAACAACCTCAAGCCCTCGGCTATCAGGGAGATTTTTAAGTACGCCGCCGACCCGACGGTCGTGTCTCTCTCGGCGGGTAATCCGTCGCCCGACGCTTTCCCCGTAAAGGAGCTCGAGGAGATTTCCGCAAGACTGTTTAAGGAGAATCCCATCGGTCTTTTGCAGTACAGCGTGACCGAGGGCTACGCTCCGCTCAGGCAGCACCTCACTAAATATATGAAGGAAAAGTACGACATCGGCTCGGACAACGACGATATTCTGATTACGACGGGCGCTCAGCAGATTATGGATTTCGCGACAAAGTCGCTCGTAAACGAGCATGACGTAGTTATCACCGAGGCGCCGAGCTTTATCGGCTCGCTCAACTCGTTCCGCGCGTACAACGCGAAGCTCGTCGGAGTTGATGTTGAGTCCGACGGTATGGACACCGACAAGCTCGAGGAGGCTCTCAAATCAAACAAGAACGTCCGCTTTATCTACACGATCCCCAACTTCCAGAACCCCTCGGGTGTTACAATGAGCATTGAAAAGAGGAAAAAGGTCTACGAGCTTGCTCAGAAGTACGATGTACTCATTCTCGAGGACAACCCCTACGGCGACCTCAGATACAGCGGCGAGTTCCTTCCCGCAATAAAGACGCTCGACACCGACGGCAGGGTCATTTACGCGGGCTCATTCAGCAAGGTCATTTCCCCGGGAATGCGAGTCGCCTACACGATCGCTCCCAAGCCGATTATTCAGAAAATGACCGTCTGCAAGCAGGGCTCGGACGTTCACACAAACATCTGGTCACAGATGCTCTGCTATGAGTTCCTTACAAAGTACGATTTCGAGGCTCACCTCGAAAAACTCAGAGCCATTTACACAAAGAAGGCTCAATTCTGTATGGATTTGCTCGACCGCTACTGCGCTCCCGAAATCACCTACGACAAAATCGACGGCGGACTGTTCATCTGGTGCAAGCTGCCCGAGGGCGTCGATATGCCCGAGTTTGTCAGAAAGGCGATCGAAAACAAGGTTTGCGTGGTTCCGGGCAACGCGTTTCTGACCGACGAGAACGCGACCTCCGACGGATTCAGAATCAACTTCTCAACGCCGACCGACGAACAGCTCGAAAAGGGAATCAAGGCACTCGGCGACTTGATCAAATCATACTGAAAATGTTATTAATTTGCGCCCTATCCGCCCACGGTAAGGCTGTAAATCTTTAGAATAAAAATGTGGGCGGAAAGGCTTTGAAATTATGGAAAACGAAAAGAAAAAAATAGCGCTGAGCCTCATTCAGCCCAGCGGCACGATCACCCTCGGAAACTACCTCGGCGCGCTCAAGAACTGGGTCGATATGCAGGACAGATTCGACTGCATATTCGCGCTCGCCGATTTGCACACGATAACCGTTCGTCAGGAGCCCGCGAAAATGAGAAAGAACATTCTCGACGCTTACGCTTCCATCCTCGCCTGCGGTATCGACGTTGAAAAGTCGCTCTTCTTCATTCAGAGCCACGTTCACACGCACGCCGAGCTCGCGTGGATCCTCAACTGCTACACTCAGTTCGGCGAGCTTTCGAGAATGACTCAGTTCAAGGACAAGAGTGCAAAGCACGCGGACAACATCAACGCGGGTCTATTCACCTATCCCGCGCTTATGGCTGCCGACATTCTGCTTTATCAGGCGGACTACGTACCCGTAGGAGCCGACCAGGTTCAGCACCTCGAGCTCACGCGCGACATTGCCAACCGCTTCAACGGTCTTTATCCGAACGTATTCAAAATTCCCGAGGCTTACGTGCCCAAGACAGGCGCAAGAGTTATGAGCCTTCAGGATCCGACAAGAAAAATGAGTAAGTCCGACGAGAACGTTAACGGGTGCGTACATCTTCTCGATGACGCGGACACGATTATGAGAAAGTTCAAGAGAGCTGTCACCGACAGCGAGGCAAAGGTTCGCTACGCCGAGGGCAAGGACGGAATAAACAACCTCATCGACATTTACTCGACGATTACGGGGCTTTCGAGAGAGCAGATCGAGTCCGACTTCGACGGCAAGGGCTACGGCGACTTCAAGGCGGCTGTCGGCGAGGCGGTTGTAGAACAGCTCAAGCCGATTCGCGCGGAGTACGAGCGTCTTATCAAGGACAAGGCGTACCTCGAGGAATGTTACCGCAGGGCGGACGAAATCGCGCTGAGAATTTCACAGAGAACGCTCACAAAGGCAAAGAAAAAAATCGGATTTATCCTTTAATACCGCTGTATTTCGCAAAGGAGGCGTCATTATGAACAAATCAAAGAGACTATCCGCAATCGCTCTCGCGGCGGTGCTGGGGGTATTTGCGTTCTCGGTATTTTCGGCGAGCGCCAACAACTCGGCTTCGGTCAGGGTCAGCGCGACCCCCGACGAGGCGGTTAAGCACGACGTTAATATGGACGGTGAGTTCAACGTAAAGGACGCCGCCGCGATTCAGAAACACATCGCGGGTTATGACGTTAAGGTCGACGAGAACGAGCTCGACGTCAATAACGACGGAAAGAAAAACATTCAGGACGCGACCAAAATCCAAAAGCTCCTCGCGGGAATCGCCGTCGAGGAGGAAACTCAGTCCGAACTAACCAACGAAAGCGAAGACATAGGCGACTGGTTCTAACCCGGGAGCCCCGGGGGCCTTAGCCGCCTTTGCCCGGGAGCCCCGGGGGCCTTAGCCGCCTTTGCCCGGGAGCCCCGGGGGCCTTAGCCGCCTTTGGATACGTTTAATATAACGGAAAAGTTCATCAACGGCGGGTCGGAGGTTCATTGGACAATAAATATTACAATATAACAATAAAAAAGCATATTATAAAAATACGGTCGGGAGACATCTTCTGCTAGAAGAATTGTCTCCCGACCAAAATTTTATTATTTCAAATCTTTATCAACGTAAAACCCGCCGTTAATGGATATTTCCATTTAATCGAACGTTTCAAAAGGCGGCATTGGCTGTCGGGACACCCGACCCGCCGTTGATGAACACTTCCTCTAAACCGAACGCTTTAAAAGGCGGCTTTGCGACCCGAGGCACTCGGGCGACTAGACTTCTACTATTATGAAGCTTTGGGGGCTTAGGGTCATTTTTTGCCAGGACTGAACATACTCGCCGATTCGGTAGAGCTCGCCCTTGACCTCTTCCTCAAAGTTTACGTCAACGAGTCTGTCGAGCGGGTTAACGAAAACGACAAACTTTCCTCTTCTGTATACGAAGGGGAAGCTGTTTTCCTCCGCGTAAACGACCTCAAAATCGGCGTCGGCGGAAAACTCCTTGTGCTTCTTTCTCAGCTTGATTATATCCTTTACAACCTTGTAGATGCTGTCCTTCTTGCGTCTCTGATTCTCGACAGTCGGCGCGTCCTCGTCGGAGTCAACGGGGATGTATGTCGAATCACTCTCGGAGAAGCCGAAATTCTTGCCCTTGCCCCACTGCATCGGCGAGCGCGAGCCTGTTCGGCTGTAACCGCCCTCGACGCTCGTGAGACCCTGCAAATACTTCATTCCGATTTCGTCGCCGTAGTAGAGGAACGGAACGCCCGGCAATGTAAAAATCGTCGCGTACGCAATTTTGATCGCTTCCTTGTCGAGATAAGCGGTAAGACGAGGAGTGTCGTGGTTGCAGGTGATAAAGCTGATAAAACCGTTGTCCTTCGTCTCAAGCCACGCGGGAACGTATTCGTCGGTAAAGGCGCGGATGTTGCCCTCGCCGTTCTTGTTAAAGAAAGCCTTGTCTCCCCAGCTTCCGCCGCGGAACAGCGCGTTGTAGCCGTTGCCGAGGTGATCGAGATAAAAATCGCTGTGGAAGCCCGCCTTGTTGACAGCGACGGGAGGATTGCACCACTCGGAAATGAGCGCCGCGTCGGGATACTCCTTGTCGAGCATTTCGCGAATACCCGCCCAGATCGTCGCGGTGGGCTCCTTTGTATCGTCGTTCTTCACAAGGGAGTCCGCCATATCGACTCTGAAGCCGTCGGCTCCCTGGTCAAGCCAGAAGCGCATAATCTCCTTGAGCGCCTCAACGGTCGCCTTACAGTCGGGGTGATCCATCGGAAGCTGCCACTCGGGGTGCGTGATCTCGGCAAAGCCGTAGTTGAGCGCGGGCTGACTCGAGAAGTAGTTTACCATATAGTTTCCGTCGCGCTCGCAAAGTCCGCACATCAGTCGGTACTCGGGCGGAGCGTCCCAGACGGAGCTTGTGAATATGTATCGGTTTGTGAATTTGTTCGTTTTTGCCTGACGAGCCTGCTTGAACCACGGGTGGGTGTCGCTTGTGTGTCCGGGCACAAGGTCGAGGATGATTCTGATTTTCTTTTTGTGAGCTGTCTTGATAAGCTCCACCAAATCCTCGTTCGTTCCGTAGCGCGCGGCGACCTTCTTGTAATTGCGAACGTCGTAGCCCGCGTCCTTGAACGGAGAATCGTACACGGGGTTGAGCCAAATAGCGTTGCAGCCGAGCTGCTTAACATAGTCGAGCTTTTTGATTATTCCCTGAATATCGCCGATTCCGTCGCCGTTTGAATCGTAAAAGCTCTGCGGATAAATCTCGTAAAATATTGCGTCCTTCAACCATTTTGGCATAGTATCATCTCCAAACCATATTCTTATTTAATGATAACATAACAACTTACATAATTGCAACACATTATCGGCAATTTTTCATTAAAAACCTATATTTCCCATATTATTTTCCAGTAAAAATCACTTGCAAATCGGGCTTTGGTCTCATATTATGTTATCAGGTGATTCTTTTATGACGATTGAACAGATTGACGACGGCAAGGTGATGATAGTCTTAGGCAAGGGCGATATGCGCGATTTCTCGCTGGAGTACGAGACTCTGAGCTTTTCAGACCCCCATTCGCGCAGGATACTGAGCAGGCTTCTGAAGCTCGCCTGTACCAAAACAGGGCTCGACACGACCGACAAAAAAATGCTGGTCGAGGCTCTTCCGCACAAAAGCGGGTGTCTGATCGTGATGACCCTCACCCCGAAAAGCAGAAAACGGATTTATAAGGTCAAGCAGAGGGACGAGGTTTTGTGCTGTATTTTCGACGACGTCGAGGCGCTGATAAACGCGGGAGTCGCGATCGGCAGCGACTTGTACCTTCCCGAGAACAGCGTGTATCTGTACGGCGGACGGTACTACCTCCTGCTTAAGAACAGACCCGTGTCAGTGTACGCGCTCGCACTGCTCGAGGAATTTTCGGACACCTATATGTACGACAAAATCTCAGCCGCGATAATAGCCGAACACGGCAAACCGATAGCCGAAAAAGACGCGATAAGACGCCTTGCGAAAAGCTTTGCAAAATGAACCACGGTCGGACAAATCGTCCGACCGCGGCTTTGTTTTTTGTATTTTTACTTATCGGTTTTCTTTCTGCCGAGCATTACGTTTGTAAGAATACCGAGGATAAGCGCGCAGGCTACCTCTGTAATCGTAATCTGACCGAACTTGACAACCATAGAGCCGACGCCCGCGATAAGAATAACGGACGCGGTAAAGAGGTTGCGGTTGTCGTCGAGGTCGACCTTCTGGAGCATCTTGAGACCCGATACGGCGATAAAGCCGTAGAGAGCAACGCACACGCCGCCCATTACGCAGGACGGAATAGTCGAAAGGAAGCCGACAAACGGAGCGACGAAGGAAATAATCATCGCCTCAATCGCCGTTACGATAATCGTTCTTACGGAAGCGTTCTTTGTAATAGCTACACAGCCTACGGACTCACCGTAAGTAGTATTCGGACAGCCGCCGAAGAACGCGCCTACCATTGAGCCTACACCGTCACCGAGAAGTGTACGTGAAAGACCGGGATCCTCAAGTAAGTCGTGCTCGATAATCGAGGAGAGGTTCTTGTGGTCGGCGATATGCTCCGCGAATACAACAAAAGCTACGGGAATAAACGCCGCGGCGATCGTGCCGATGTAAGCGGGAGTGAGCTCACCGAAGGAACCGAACGCCTTTATAAATGTAAAGTCGGGAACAGCGATAAAGCTTGAAACGCTGACATTCTCAAACAAAGATGTGAGAGCCGAGTAGTCGATGACCTTGAGCTCGTTTACGCCCGTTGCGTTGCCGATAACGAAAAGCAGCGAGGCAGCCGCGTAACCCGCGAGGATACCGATAATAAAGGGAATAAGGCGAGCCATCTTTTTGCCGTAAACAGAGCAGAGCATAGTAACGGCGAGCGTGATAATTCCGCACGCGATCGAAGCGTGGGTCGTGATCGGGGAAATTTCGGCTGTAAAGTGGTCGGCTGTAGAGCCGAGGTCGCCGATAGCGTTACCCGCGAGTGAAAGTCCGATAATCGCAACTGTGGGGCCGATTACGACAGGGGGCATAATCTTTCCGATCCAGCCGACTCCGACCGCCTTTACGATAAGAGAAATAACAACATAGACAAGACCCGCGAAAAACGCGCCCAGAATAAGTCCGACATAACCGAGTCCGACGGAAACGCTGCCCGCAAACGCCGCTGCCATTGAGCCGAGGAACGCGAAGGATGAACCGAGGAACACGGGGCTTTTGGCTTTTGTAAAAGCGACATAAACCAAGGTTCCGATACCCGCGCCGAACAAAGCCGCCGAGGTACTCATTCCGTTTCCGACAATCATCGGTACCGCGATAGTAGCCGCCATTATTGCGAGAAGCTGCTGGAACGCGAACACAATGATTTGCGGAAATTTCGGCTTGTCCTTAACGCCGTAAATCATTTTCATTAGAATTTCCTCCTTTTGGAAAGTAGAGTATTTGTAGTCTTTTTTGACACTCTCAACTATTCATTATAACCAAAATCCCGCATTATTACAAGATTTTTCGTATTTTTGACACTTATTCTAACTTTTCGTCATTTTGCGTTGACTTTTGTTTCCTTTTTTTGTAATATTAAACTATATGATGAAAGGATGTGCTGTAAAAATGGATAAAGTACATATTATGACTCACCCGCTTATTAAGCATAAAATCACAATGCTCCGTATGGACACCACGGTTACGAACGATTTCCGAAGCTTGGTTGAGGAAATCACTATTCTGATGGGTTACGAGGCACTCAGCGATTTGAAAATGATGGACATGGAGATCAGAACTCCGATAGAGGATACCGTTCAGCCGATCATCGACGGCAAAAAGCTCGCCATCGTACCGATTCTCCGCGCGGGACTCGGAATGGTCAACGGTATGCTGTCGCTCGTTCCTCTCGCCAAAATCGGACACATCGGAATGTACCGTGACGAGGAAACCCACGTTCCCCACTCCTACTACTGCAAGCTCCCGCCGCTTATTGACAGAAGGCTTATCGTGGTCGTCGACCCGATGCTCGCGACAGGCGGCTCGCTTATCGACGCGGTTAACGAAATCAAGGCTCAGGGCGGCAAGGACATCAAATGTATGTGCATTATCGCCGCTCCCGAGGGAGTCGAGGCTTTCACAAAGGCTCACCCCGACGTTGAGCTCTACATCGGCTGTCTGGACCGCTGTCTCAACGAAAACGCCTACATCTGCCCCGGTCTCGGAGACGCGGGAGACAGAATTTTCGGCACAAGATAAGTTGTATAACGCAAAATCGCCGTCCGCTTTCGCGGACGGCTTTTGTTATTGGGTATTAATTTTTTTCAGATATTCCTCAACGCTGTAGACGGCGTTCGCTCCGTCGGCTACGGCTGTACAGATATGGCGGAGCCGCTTTGTTCTCACGTCGCCCGCGGCAAAAATGCCGTCAGCCGAGGTAACGCAGCTCTCGTCAGCCTTTATAAACCCTCTGTCGAGCTCACAGAACTCCTCAACCAAAGAGGAATTAGCCTGAGAGCCGACGGCTATGAAAACTCCGTCGACGTAGAGCGTCTGACCGTTGTTTAGTCTTACGCTCTCGACCTTGTTTTCGCCGAGGATCTCCTCGACCTGAGTGTTGTAGAGAATCCTGATCCTCTCGTTTTTGATTACCTTTTCCTGTAAATACTTCGCGCCGCGAAATTCGTTTCGACGGTGGATTAAGTAGACCTCGCTGCAAATATTCGCGAGGTAAAGCGCATCCTCCAGAGCGACGTCGCCGCCGCCGATTATCGCGACGGGTCTGCCTCTGAAAAAGTTTCCGTCGCAGGTGGCGAGGTAGCTCACTCCCCTGCCCGAAAGCTCCGCCTCGCCCTTGACTCCGAGCTTGCGCGGCGCGGCTCCGAGGGCGTATATGATTGTTTTTGTTTCGTACCTGTTCTTACCGCAAATCACGCTGTAACCGCCGTTTGTCCTTTCAATCGACTTGATTTCGTCGTTTACAAAGCGCGCTCCCGCCTTTTCGGCGTGCTTGCGGAAGTTTTGACCCAGCGAAAAGCCGTCGATCTGCTCAAAGCCGGGGTAGTTGTTGATGTCGTAGGTGTTCAGAATCTGACCGCCCGACATCGGAAATTTCTCAATCACGACAAAGTCGAGCATTGCGTTCGACGCGTAAACAGCAGCGCTGAGACCCGCGGGACCGCTGCCCGCGATAATTAAATCGTTCATTACATCTCCTGTTCGACAAACGCTCTTATGTCAGCCTCGGAGATCACTCCGACGGACTGATTGGCGATTGCGCCGTTTTTGAAGAGGATAAGAGTCGGAATACTCATAATCCCGTACTGCTGCGCGAGAACGGGCTCCTCGTCCACGTTGACCTTGTAGAACTCAGCCTTGCCCTCAAGCTGCTGGCTTACCGCGTCAACCGCGGGGGAAAGCATTCTGCACGGACCGCACCACGCCGCCCAGAAGTCGACCAGCACAGGCTTGTCCGAGGAAAGAACAGCGGACGAAAATTCGTTCGTTTTGATTTCTTTTACCATAAAAATCACCCCTTATCAGGAATAGATTGTGTGCAACCTATCCTCAGTAATTATCATACCAATATTATAGCCAAAAGTCAATAGATTTATAAAAATATTTCGGTACCTAATTAAAATATTATAAAGAAAAGGGTCGGCTTTTCGCCAACCCTTGAATAGTTTTATTTACCGACTGTTTCTCTGATGACCTTTTTGATGTTGGTCTCGGTCAGTCCGAATTTTTCGAGCAGATCCCACGCAGGGCCGCTGTAGCCGAAGCGGTCGTAAACGCCGATCCTCGTTACCTTTACGGGGCATTCCGCCGAGGTTACCTCGCACACCGCGTCGGCGAGACCGCCGATTACGTTGTGCTCCTCAACGGTGATGAGCTGTCCGCACTCCTTTGCCGCCTTGACGATGATCTCGCGGTCGATCGGCTTGATTGTGTGGATGTTTATGAGACGGGCGCTGATTCCCTCTTCCTCAAGCGCCTCAACCGCCTTTCTCGCCTCGTTTACAACAAGACCCGAAGCGATCACCGCGACGTCGTCTCCCTCGTGGAGGGTGATTCCCTTGCCGAGCTCAAACTTGTAGGTCTCGGGGTCGTTGAAGCTGTCGATAGCAAGTCTGCCGAGACGGATATAAACGGGGCCGTCGAGCTTGAGAGCAGCCTTCGTAGCCTCCATCATCTCGTAGTGGTCGGCGGGATTGAGAACCGTCATACCCGGGAGAGTACGCATAAGAGCGATATCCTCGAGGCACTGGTGAGTCGCGCCGTCCTCGCCTGTGGAGATACCCGCGTGCGAGCCCGCGATTTTAACATTGAGATGCGGGTAAGCAACCGAGTTTCTGATTTGCTCGTAGGCTCTGCCTGTCGCGAACATCGCGAAGGAAGCGGCTACGGGGATTTTGCCCGCCGCGGCAAGTCCCGCCGCTACACCGAGCATATTTCCCTCGGCGATACCGCAGTCGCGGAATCTCTCGGGGAATTCCTTCTGAAAAATCGAGGTTTTTGTCGCCGCCGCCAGATCAGCGTCGAGAACGACAATGTCCTTGTTGGTCTTTGCCATTTCGCAGAGAGCTATTCCGAAGCTCTCGCGGGTCGCCTTGCATACTACCTCTGCCATTATACCTCAGCCTCCAGTCTCGCGATTTCTTCTTCAAGCTCCTTTGTAGCCACAGCCAGCTCGTCGGCGTTGCAAGCCTTTCCGTGCCAGCCTACCTGGTCCTCCATAAAGCTGACGCCCTTGCCCTTGACTGTCTTGGCAAGGATCGCGAAGGGCTTGCCCTTAACGGTCTTTGCCTTATCGAGAGCCGCCTTTATTTCATCAAAATTATGGCCGTCAATCTTCTCGACCTCAAATCCGAAGGACTCAAACTTCTTGTCGAGAGGCTCGATTCCTCCGACCTCCTCGACGGTTCCGTCGATCTGGAGACCGTTCTGGTCAACGATTACAACGAGGTTATCGAGCTTGTTGTGAGCAGCGAACATAGCCGCCTCCCAAACCTGACCTTCCTCGCACTCGCCGTCGCCGAGCACGGTGTAGACGCGGTAGTCCTTTTGGTCGAGCTTAGCGGCAAGAGCCATTCCGCACGCGGCGGAAACGCCCTGACCGAGCGAGCCCGAGCTCATATCCACGCCCGGAGTGCTCTTCATATCGGGATGACCCTGAAGCATAGCGCCGATGTGACGCAGGCGGGTGAGCTCATCCCACTCAAAGTAGCCCCTCATAGCCATTACGGCGTACATACTCGGACAACAATGTCCCTTTGAGAGCACAAAGCGGTCTCTGTCGGGATTTGTCGGATTTTCGGGGTCAACGTTCATCTCGTTAAAATAAAGGTATGTAAAAATATCCGCCGCGGAAAGCGATCCGCCGGGGTGACCCGATTTGGCGTGAAATGTGCCGATTACAGCGCCGAGACGCGCTTTTGCGGCAATTACCTTTAACTCTGCTGTTGATTTTACGGCCATAAATTACTCCTCCTACAGAAAATGAACACAGTTATTCACATTCTCACAGTTATATTTATGATAGCACAACAGAGAGCCTGTATTTTTCGATTTTAGAATTTTAGGGTTTCCTGTTGAAACTTTTCAAAAAATGTAATATAATAAGCTTATAATTGTTAATTTGGAGTGAAAATCAATGCTTCTTTGCACCGACGTCGGCAACACAAATATCAAATTCGCGCTTTATGAGGGCAAAAAACAACTCGTAAAGCTTAAATTTTCGACAAATCCGCGCAAAACCGAGGACGAATTCGCCGCCGAACTGCACACCATCCTCTCAATCAACGGCTTCAACTCGGGAGACATCGACGGCTCGATAATTTCGAGCGTCGTGCCTATGGTCACCGAGGCGCTGTGCAAGGCGATAAAAAAGATTTCGGGCGTAAAAACACTTGTGCTCGGTCCGGGGGTAAAATCGGGACTTGACCTAAGGATCGACAACCCCGCGACACTCGGAACGGACATCCTCGCTATGTGCGTAGCGGCGAAGGAGCTCTACCCCTGCCCCGCCGTCATTATCGGACTGGGCACCGCGACTACTATCGTATACCTTGACGAACAAAAGCGCTACTGCGGCGGAGCGATAAGCCCGGGCGTTTCGATTTCCTTAAACGCGCTGACAAACAACGGAGCTTTGCTCCCGAGCGTTGACCTGACCCCGCCGAAGAAGATAATCGGCACAAACACCGAGGACTGCATAAGAAGCGGAGTAATAATCGGCACCGCCTGTATGCTCGACGGAATGATAGAGCGCTTCAACGAGGAAAGAAACGTAAAATCAACCGTAATCGCGACAGGAGGTTTGGCTCAAAGTATTGTAAAAAATTGTAAATATGATATAATATTGAATGACGACCTGATTCTTGAGGGGCTTAGGCTTATTTTTGAGAAAAACAAGCCTAATTCGCAATGCGCAATGCGCAATGCGCAATTATAATTTGGAGGAAACAATGGACAGCAAGGGTAACGTCATTGTTGAAAAAAGCAAAGCGTTCGCTCTGAAAATAATTCAATTGTATAAAGGTCTTGTTGCAGAAAAAGAATACGTGCTCTCAAGACAGATATTAAAAAGCGGAACAAGTATCGGAGCAAATGTAAAAGAAGCCATTCGCGGTCAGTCTAAGCCCGATTTTTACGCAAAAATGAACATTGCCTTAAAAGAGTGCAGTGAAACAGAATACTGGCTTGAATTGCTTTACGAAAGCCAATATATAAACAACAGGACTTTTCGGGAATTATATTCTGACTGCAAAGAAATTCTCAGAATACTTATGGCAATAACAAAAACTCAAAACAACTAAATAACGTTTTTGAAAAGGTAATTACGCATTGCGCATTGCGAATTGTAATGCGCGTTGCGAATTATAAATATTGCGCTGTACTCCCGTTTGAGGAGGCGGCAGCAGGAGGTAATTTTTATGTCAAAAACTAACCAAGGTCTCTTCCGTATGGTCGGACTGGGGATGCTGACGGCTATTATCGTTGTACTCCAAGTTGTGACCACCTACTTCCCGACCAAACCATTCGCCATTACTCTCGCGCTTATCCCGATCGTTATCGGCGCGGCTCTCTACGGTCCCAAGGCGGGCGCGTATCTGGGTGCTGTGTTCAGCGTGGTTGTAATCATTATGTGTATTTTCGGAGCCGACGCGGGCGGAGCGATGGTGTGGAACGCCAATCCAGCTTTGTGCGTACTTGTTTGTCTGGTCAAGGGCTCGGCGGCGGGCTTTGCCGCGGGTCTCGTGTACAACCTGCTCGCAAAGAAGAACAACATTCTCGGCGCTGCCGCGGCGGCTGTTATATCGCCTGTCGTCAACACGGGTATCTTCTACATCGGTATGCTCCTTTTCTTCCGTCCCGTTCTTGAAGCGTGGGTCGGACAGGGCAGCGACCTGCTTTACGCGATCGTCTTTACTCTGACGGGCGTCAACTTCCTTGTTGAACTCGGGGTAAACATCGTGCTCGTACCTGTTGTTGTACAGATTATTAAGGTTGTTTCCAAAAACAAGGCTTAAATATCGGGGTCGGCCTGAATTTCAGGTCGACCCTTGTTTTCGGAGTGAAGCTTATGCAGACAAAAATCGTGAAAATGCTATACAACGCCGACGGCTATGTCTCGGGGCAGGAGATTTCCGACACTCTCGGGGTTTCGAGACAGGCGGTAAACAAGGCGGTCAACGCTCTCAGAGAGAAGGGCTTTGTGATAGACTCCGTCACCCGCAGGGGATACCTGCTCTCCAAGCTCCCGACCGAGCTATGCGAGGAAGCGGTCTCCTGTCACCTTAACACAAGGCTGATAGGCAAAAAAATAATCGTCCTCGACACGGTCGACTCGACGAACAACTACCTCAAAAAGCTCGCCTCAAACGGAGAGGAAAGCGGAACGGTCGCGGCTTCGACCGAGCAGACAGCGGGCAAAGGCAGGCTCGGAAGGGTCTGGCAGACAAAAAAGGGCGAAGGGCTCGCCTTTTCGGTGCTTCTGCGTCCGAGGCTTTCGCCGAATGAGATCGGCGGGATAACGCCGCTCGCGGGACTCGCGGTGTGCAGAGCAATCAACGATTTTTGCGGGCTTGACAGCCGTATAAAATGGCCGAACGACGTAATTGTCGGCAGCAAAAAGCTCGTCGGGATCCTCACCGAGATGTCCACTGACTTTGATACGGTCGAGCATATTGTGATCGGGATAGGAATAAACGTCTCACACACCTCTTTCCCCGAGGAAATCGCTCACAAGGCGACCTCGCTTTTGCTCGAAACAGGCAAAAAGCCTGATATAAACAGATTTTTCGCCACGGTGCTGAACTACCTTGAGGACGAGCTTCTCACAAACAATTTTACCCTCGGCGGTCAGGCGGTCGGCGAGTACCAAAGGCTGTGCGCCACGATCGGCAGACAGGTAAGCTTTACGCGCGGCAGGAGACAAATCAGCGCTACGGCGGTCTCGGTCAGCGACTCGGGCGAGCTCGAGGTTATGCTTGAAAACGGCACCGTCGCCACGGTAAACTCGGGCGAGGTAACCGTTCAGGGGATTTATTAAATCATAAATTGTTCGCTTGCCAAGAAGCAAGCAGTTTCTCAGCAAGTAAAAACCGCGTCATCTTTTGTCAGGATGACGCGGTTTTAATATTTAGTATCAGCGAAAAGCCCGTAACCTCGAAAATATCGTTGACGGTTTCGTTTACGTTAATGATTTTTACACCGTGGCTGCCCATTATTTTCTGAGCTCCGAGAAGGATCCTCAGTCCCGCGGAGGAAATATAGTCGAGCTTTTCAAAGTCAAAGACAAGATTGGCGCATCGGGCGACCTCGCTTTTTACCGCTGACTCAAGCTTTGGGGCGGTCGCGGAGTCAATTTTTCCTTCGACGGTGATTGTGACTGTTTCGCCGTCATTTTTGCTTTTTATTTTCATTTTCAGCCCCCGATTCTTTTAAGCTCAATGGTTTTCTGCGTTATTTCATACGGCGTGCGCCCCTCTACGGCGCGGCGGCACTCGTCCAGCGTTTTCTGCATTTTGAGCGACATTTTTTGAATATTGCCGTAGACATTTTCGTCGTCCGTTCGGATAACAAGGACAAAGCTGTCCTCATAAACCTCGACCTCTTTTATCGCGTCGTGCTTTCCGAACTCGATTATATCCTTCTCGTTTGTCAGATTGCTTGTGGTATAAAGGAAGCTCAGGTTGCGCCCCGCGGCGACGTCGATTTCATCCGCGAGCCGGATAAGTCCCGAAAGATACGGCAGACAAATCGTGTTTCCTCCCGAAACGGGCAGCGCCGTCGGGTACTCACTTTCGTCGGTCAGGTCGGTCTTTCGGTGTCCGCGCGAAATCTGAATGATCGCTTTCAGGTGCTCCTGAGAAGGAATGTCGAACAACGCCGCGTACTTTTTTATAAACAGCCCCGAAAACTCGTTGTGAAAGTCTCGGATAATATCGGAAATGTTGTCGCGGCTGTGGGTCTCAAAATAATCGCCGAAATCAATCCGCCGCGAGAACTCGTCGTAGTCCTTTTTCCTGATCCCCATTCCCGTGTCGTGAAAGTAGCACCCCATGAGCAGGCAATAAATCTCGTCGGCGTTAAGCTTTTCGAGCCGAGAGCTGATGATCCTGTTGCAGAAGTCGATCACGTTCATCGAATGTAGCTCGGTATGGTCGGTAAAGGTCGGGAATATAAGCAGATAGTTCGACAAAATATTTTGCAGTCCGAAAACCGACTCCGTAAACCGCTTGTGAAGCTCGGGATCAAGCGCCCGCAGCCTGCGCTCCATAGCGTAATCGTAATTGTCGTTCATTGTCTCAACTCCTTTCACGGCAATATTATAGCACAAAAGGCGCATAGCCGTCCATTATAGTTATGCGCCTTTTTATTCAGTCTTTAAATCAAAGAATCTTCAAGGTCTGGAGAGCGGTGATTACATACATAAGGATGAACAGACCTACTATCAAATACATAAGAGGATGAACCTTCTTAGCCTTGCCCTTTGCGAGCATTACAACGATGTAGGATATGAAGCCGAAGGCGATACCGTCTGTGATCGAATAGAAGAACGGCATACCGACTACGTGAAGAACGCGGGAACGGCAAGCTCGAGGTTGTCCCACTCGATATCCTTGAGTGAAGCGCACATAAGGATTCCGACGATGATAAGAACGGGAGCTGTCGCGGATGTGGGAACGAAGCCTACTACGGGAGAAATGAAGAGCGCAAGCGCGAAGCAAATACCCGTAACGGTCGATGTGAGACCTGTGCGTCCGCCGGCGGCGATACCCGAGGTGGACTCTACGTATGTTGTAACGGTTGATGTGCCGAAAACCGCGCCCGCCGAGGTCGCGATAGCGTCCGCGAGCATTGCTCTCTCGATTTTGGGAAGGTTGCCGTTTTCGTCGAGGTAGCCCGCCTTGTCGGCAGCGCCGATAAGAGTACCGATTGTGTCAAACATATCAACAAGTACAAGTGTGATCATAACAGCGAGGAGCGAGGCGAACGGAGCCGAGAAGAGCTCGCCCATGCTTGTGAAGCACTTGCCGAACATTGAGAAGTCGAGGTGCGGAACCCATGACTTCGGGAGTGCGATTCCCATATCGAGACCGAAGCAGAACTGGCAGATGTTGCCGATAACCGCGGTGACGATCATACCGATAAAGATTCCCGCCTTTACGTTTCTGACGATAAGCACGGTGATGATAAGAATACCCACGATAGCGAGCAAAACCTTGGGGTCGGCGAAGTTTCCGAGGTCAACTGTAGTCGCGCCGCCCGTTGTCTTGTCAACAACAATACCCGAATTTACAAAACCGATAATCGCGATAAACAAGCCGATACCCGCTGTGATAGCCTTTTTCAGCGAAAGCGGAATAGCCTCAACGATCGCCTTTCTCGCGCCTGTGACCGTGAGCAGAATGAAGAATACGCCCGCGATAAATACCGCTGACAAAGCCGCGGGAGCCGAAAGTCCGAAGCCTAAGCACAGTGTATAAGCGAACACCGCGTTGAGTCCGAGACCCGGAGCCTGCGCCATCGGATAGTTCGAGAGCCAGCCGATGAGCCATGTGCCGAGAGCCGCCGCGATACATGTAGCGGTGAACACCGCCGAATGCTCCATCGCGCCCGGTACGTTGGCGAGAGCTTCGTTGCTCTTACTTATAACCTGCGGATTAAGAAAGATGATATACGCCATGGTAAGGAAGGTTGTGATACCCGCGATAATCTCTGTTCTTACGTTTGTTCCGTGTTCTTTTAGTTTAAAGAGTTTTTCCAAGAGATTTTCCCCCTCTGTAGTTTTTGTGCGTCGGGCCTGCAGTCCGAACGAAAACACACTTTTGATTATAATGATTTTTTGACCATATTTCAAGAGTATTCTTGATAAAAAATATCCTATTTGCCGAAAGTTACAAGATTGTAGTTTTATTTTGTGTTTCGGAAATAAAAGCGGGTTGCAAATTGAAATCAAGTCATATATAATGGCATAAAGTGACAGGCTCGTGTCTGTCTGTCGCCTTCGACGCGATCCCCCGCGTGACCCATATGCTTACGAAGGAGATGATACAACTGATTTACGTAAACAAACTGAAAAAGGATTTTAAAAAGACAATCAAGGAGCCCGGTCTCAAGGGCTCGCTCAAAAGCTTTGTAAAGCCGAAAACCGAGATAATCACCGCCGTAAACGAGATAGACTTCCACGTTCCGAAGGGTGAGATCCTAGGCTTTATCGGACCGAACGGTGCGGGAAAATCGACTGTCATCAAAATGCTCACGGGCATTCTGACGCCAACCTCAGGCAGCTGCGAGATAAACGGAAAGGTTCCGTACAAAAACCGCAAAAGCTACGTCAGAGAAATCGGCGTAGTGTTCGGACAGAGGACTCAGCTATGGTGGGACCTCGCGTTGAGAGAAACCTACACGGTGCTCAAGGAAATCTACGAGGTGGACGACAAGAGCTTCAAGGAAAGAATGGCGTTTTTAAACGAGGTTCTCGAGCTCGACGAGTTCATCACAAGCCCGGTGCGCACGCTCTCGCTCGGTCAGAGAATGAGAGCCGACATCGCGGCAAGCCTGCTGCACAGTCCGAAGGTGCTTTTCCTCGACGAGCCGACGATCGGACTCGACGTAGTGGTTAAGGATAACATCCGCAAGGCTGTAAAGACAATAAACGAAAACGAGCAGACGACCGTCATCCTCACGACTCACGACCTGCAGGACGTCGAGAACCTCTGCGACAGAATCGTTATGATCGATAAGGGAAGCAAGATTTTTGACGGCGAAATCGCCGAGCTTAAAAGAAAATTCGGTCAGTCGAGGGAGATGAAGTTCGTTCCCGCCGACTTTTCCGCTCTGGACAAGCTCGACTACGAGGGTGAGTTTCACCTCAAGGACGCTGTTGAGGTCGAAAACGACGGCCACAACGTCTCGGTGCGCTTTGACAGCGACAGGATAAGCGTCGAAAAAATGCTCAACTACACACTCTCGAAGCTCCACGTCAAGGACATCAACGTTTCCGACGCGGACATCGAGGAAATAATCAAGGGCATTTACCGCAGCGAGGTGAAGGTGGATGCGTAGGATTTTCAAGATTTACAAGCCCTTCACCCACGCGGGCGTTATGCTCGCGGCTCAGTACAGGGTAAATTTTATTTTCTTCATACTGGGCGACGTGCTGATGTGCTTTATAAACTACTTTTTGTGGAAGGCGGTTTTCAGCTCGGGCGGCGCGCAAACCTTTATGGGCTTTTCCGAGACTGATATGGTAAGCTACATCTTCATCAGCTTTCTGACCTCCACCCTCGCCTACTCCGACGGCTCCTACGCTGTCGGCGAGGAAATCAAGGACGGAAGCATAGCTATGAGGATGATTAAGCCGATACGCTTTGACCTCGCGTTTCTGTTTCAGGAGCTCGGCGAGCGGACTATGAGCATATCAATCGTGTTTCTTCCGCTTATGGTCGGGGTCGAGATTTTCAGATTCGTTGTTACGGGAGCGGTGCAGTTCAATATTTTCAGATTTCTGCTCTACCTTCTGAGCCTTGTTCTGGCTTATCTTATCAACTTCTACGTCAACGTCTGCTACGGCTATTCGGCGTTCGTCCTCAAAAACCTTTGGGGCTCGAACCTGCTCAAGAACATAATCATCGGTTTTTTGTCGGGAGCGACGATCCCGCTTGCGTTTTTGCCTCCCGTTCTGAGCGCCGTTCTCAATTTTCTGCCGTTCGCATCGCTGACTTACACGCCCGTTATGATTTACATAGGAATGTACGGCCCCGTTCAAATCCTCACAAGCTTCGGCCTGCAAATCGTTTGGCTTATATTCTTCATTTTCTTGCAGCAGGTGATCTGGAACGCCTGCGTTAAGCGCCTAAGCGTGCAGGGAGGTTGATTATGAGGATTTTTAAAAAGCTGCACAGGGCGTTCAAGCTCCACAGAATTTTTATAAAACAGGACCTCAAGCGTCTTATGGAATACAAAATCGACTTTATGACGGGCGCAGTCGGGTTGCTGCTCGCGCAGGGAGTCAACATCTTTTTTATTTCCATTATTTTCTCGCAGATACCCGCCCTGGACGGCTGGACATTTGAACAGATTCTGTTTATTTACGGCTTCGCGCTTTTGCCGAAGGCTATCGACCACCTTTTTACGGACAATCTTTGGTCAGTCGCCTACTTCATTATCCGCAAGGGCGACTTTGACAAGTATCTCACAAGACCCGTGAGCACGCTCTTCGCCGTAACGGTCGAAAAATTCCAGGTCGACGCGTTCGGCGAGCTGTTCGTCGGAATTTTACTGCTCGGGATAAGCGTTCCGAGCGTCAGCCTGAACGTAAGCGTCCTCAATGTTTTCCTGTTTATTATCTCTATGCTTTTCGCAACCCTGATTTACACGGGAATCAAGCTTATCACGGCGTCGATTTCCTTCTGGACTAAGAAGAGCGGACACATAACCTATATGTTCTATATGGTAAACGAGTTCTCGAAATACCCGACCACGATTTACAACAAGGTCGTCGGCGCGATCGTGACCTACATTATCCCCTTCGCCTTCACCGCCTTTTTCCCCGCGAGCTACTTTGTCGCGGGAGGAAACCCGTGGTACAACATCGGCGGTACCGTAATCGCGGGCACAGTGCTCATGATAGCGGGAATATTGGTCTGGAACAAGGGCGTAAACGCCTACGAAAGCGCGGGAAGCTAGTTTTTAAGACAAATTTAAGGCAGAAGGATTTCATTCGATCCTTCTGCCTTGTGTTATTTATGAGTATTTATCCAATCAAGTATTTCCCCGTACTTCATACTTCCGTCCGCGACCGACAGGCCGAGGTTTACTATTTCACTTTACTTCTTGACCGTGACCTTGATTTTCTTGTACGCTCCGCTCTGGGCGTAGGCGTAGACGAAGCAGGAACCCTTTTTCTTCGCGGTGATTTTGCCCTTTGAGTCGACCGCCGCGACCTTGGGATCGGAGCTTTCGTACTTCATTACTCGGTGGACGCTCACCTTGAGCTTCTTTGACTCGGGGATCGCCTTTGCCTTCAGCTTGAAGCTCTTGCCCTTCTTCTTGAGAGTCACCTTGTCCTTCTTAGCGGCGGTCGCGACCTTTTTGAAGTTGCCGTTTTTGCCGCCCTTTGTCGCGATGTGGAGCGTCTTTGAGGTCGCGAGGAGCTTTGAGCTGCCGTCAAATGCAGTTACGAGATACTTGTAGTAGGTGCCCTTTTGGAGGTTTTTCTGCGTAAAGGACGTGCCCTTGACCGTCGCGAGGTACTCGTAGGAGTACTTTTTGCCGCATTTATTTGCGTAAACCGCGTAGGACTTGGCTCCCTTTACCTTGTTCCAGCTGATTGAAATGCTGTTGTTTTTAACCTTTTTCTGCCTTGCGGAGAGGATCCCGAAGGTGCTGCCCTTGGGGTCGCTGTCGGATTTGAGGCTCTTTACAAAGGTTGTGACCTGATTCTGAGTTGCGCCGCCTGTGAGCGAGGAGATTTTCGGCTCCTCTTTAACCATATAATCCCTGTCGACGACTACCGTCTGAACCTCGGAATACGGCGAATAGAATTCGCTGACGACGTCGGTGTTATAACCCATTCTCTGGGTTATAAAATAGCGTGTTCTGAACTCGATTTCGGTTCCCTTATAGATCGGTTTCTTCTCTCCCGCAAGCTCGAGCACCTCAAAGTACATATCCGTTCCGGGCTCAGATGATCCCTGACGTTCGACCCATTGGTCGGTTCCCTTGATTCTGGCTTCCGCCCCGATGCTCACGTAGCCCCCAAAGCCTCGGATTTTCGTGAATTTTTCGGTTAGATCCTCGGGAATGGTGAGCTTGTAGCTAACCTCGGGATAGCCGTTGAACTCCTTGCCGTTGACATAGCCGTCGGACACCGCGGGAGCGGGGATATCGCTTTCGGCGTAGGGCTTCCACTGATTTCCGTCCTTACCGAAGGCGGAAACCTCGGACCAATCGGAAAAGAGTTTGTAGCCCTTTAAATCACCCTCGGCGTCGGGCTTGTTGAACCATACGTAATAGCGCATACGGGTATATAGGGTATGGGCGGTGTAGTCGATTGTAAAGTAAGCTTCGCCGTCCTCGTTATGCTTAATGATGTACTGACCTTCCTTTAGAACGTCCTTCATACCTTTACGGTGAACTCCGTCCTCGAAGTCCTCGCCGAACCAACGTGTGTCGTTCAAATCCTCGGGATTTCCGCCGTAGCGTGTGATCCAGACCTCCTCGCTTGCCTGGGGATAGAGCCACAAATCAACAATATCCCATTCATTTGTGCGAGCGTGACCATCCTTGTCGTAGCCTATGCCATAGACTTGCGTGGCCTCGTTATCGTCCCACCATGTGTCGTGGTGCCAGTCGGTTTTATCGTCAAGAGCCCAGTCGATCTGAGCGGAAATTCCGATATCGTCAACTCCCAGGTTCTTTAAGACATCAAGCCTTTTGTCGGGTTCGGCTAAGTCCTGCATAAACTTGACCATATCCTGCTCCTTGCTGAAGGAGAGGTTGATATCGGTCGAGTCGTTGTCGTAAACCTTGCTCATAGATAAGGTTTTGGGCGGAATGAGCTCAAACGGCAGCTTAATCTCGCCGTCCGCGGACACGGAGAGCGGAAGCGCTGTCGCCGCCAAAACACAAGCTATAAATATTGCCAATAGTTTTTTCATAACAATCATTCCTTTACAGAGGTATTGTTAATTAGATTATAGCACAGAGACAGCCCGCGCTCAATCCAAAAATACGGCCTCTTCTTTATGCAAAATGCACAAAAGCAAGGCAAAATCAGCTTTTTGCGAAAAACACTTGATTTTTGCGCGGAATCGTATATAATATAGGTAGGCAAGATATATTGGTGATGAAATATAACATGCTGTAACAAACCCCCGCGAGGTACGAGCTCGCGGGGGTTCTTGTTTCCTTTTTGCATCGGGCGAAACTTATTTCCCGAGGCTGATTGCCGACATAGATTGACTATCTATCCAGCCATTTGCAAATATAGTAGGCAACTATATTTGCCGCAACAGATAGAAGAAAATTGGTGATGAACAACACACTGCACCCCCTTCCTTTGCCTGTCTGGGGGGCGGCAACGGATAAATTATATCACAAATCAAAAAACGTGTCGATTACAACGCTGTAAACTCAGAAAAGCCGCCCGATATCGGACGGCTTTACATCTTACTTTTTTATTAACGCTTCTTCCCATTCCTTTTCGCGGAAGCCCGTGAGGACTGTATCTCCGTCGATAAGGAGCGGACGCTTTACGAGCATTCCGTCACCCGAGAGAAGGTTGAGCATTTCTTCGTCGCTCATTTCCTTGAGCTTGTCCTTCAGACCGAGCTCGCGGTAGAGCATTCCGCTTGTGTTGAAAAACCTTTTGAGCGGCAGGGAGCTCTTTTCGTACCACGACTTCAACTCGTCGAGGGTCGGGTTTTCGAGCTTTATGTCACGCTTTTCAAAGCTTATCCCGTTATCAGAAAGCCATTTTTCGGCTTTTTTGCAGGTCGAGCATTTCGGATAGCAGATAAACAGCATATCAGTCACCCATACACTTTACGAGGACAGCCTTCTGAGCGTGGAGACGGTTTTCAGCCTCGTCAAAAATCTCGTCGGCGTGAGCCTCGAACACCTCGGCTGTGATTTCCTCCCCGCGGTGAGCGGGCAGGCAGTGAAGAACCATAGCGCCGTCGTTTGTGACCGCCATAAGCTCATCGTTGACCTGGTAGCCCTCGAACGCCGCCTCACGGATTTTCTTCTCTTCCTCCTGACCCATGGAAGCCCATACGTCGGTGAGGACAACGTCCGCGCCCTTCGCGGCTTCAAGCGGCTTTCTCACCATCTCAAACTTGCCCTCAAAGCTCTCGCCGAACTCGATGATATTCTTCGGCGGCTCGTAGCCCTCGGGACACGCCACGGAAATGCTCATTCCCGTACGCAGAGCGCCGACGATAAGAGAGTTCATCATATTGTTTCCGTCGCCGATGAAGCACATTTTGAGACCCTCGAGCTTGCCCTTATGCTCACGGATAGTCATAAGGTCGGCAAGCACCTGACAGGGATGGCAATAGTCCGTAAGTCCGTTTATAATCGGGATCGAGCCGTACTCGGCAAGGCTTTCGACCTCGCTCTGCTCAAAGGTACGGATCATAATTCCGTCGATAAAGCGTGAAAGCACACGCGCGGTATCCTGAACAGGCTCTCCCCTGCCGATTTGCAAATCATTTGAGGAAAGGAATAGCGGATAGCCGCCGAGCTGGGTCATACCGACCTCAAAGGAAACCCTTGTACGGGTTGAAGCCTTCTCGAAAATCATTCCGAGGGTTTTGCCCTTAAGAATCTTGTGCTCAATACCGTGTTTTTGCTCGTATTTAAGCTGGTCGGCGAGGTTCAGCGCCTCGGTGATTTCCTCGGTCGTCCAGTCCTCCAGTTTCAGTAAATGTTTCATATTCAGTTCTCCTTTAAGGTTTTTTCTAAGATTTCTACAGCCTCGTCGAGCTCGCTGTAGCTTATATTCAGCGGCGGAAGCATTCTGAGAAGTGACTTCGCCGTAATGATCAACAATCCGTTTTCGACGCATTTGAGCGCGATATCGTGGGCGTCCCTGTCCTCAAGCTCGATTCCGACCATAAGTCCGAGGTTTCTTACAGACCTGACCCCCTCGAGGGAAAGGAGCTTTTTCTTTAAATACTCTCCCTTTTTGTTGACCTCGCTTAAAAACTCCTCGTCACAAACAACGCCGAGCACATAATTCGCGCCCGCGCAGACAACGGGGTTCGCGGCGAAGGTCGAGCCATGGGTCGATGGCTGCATAACGTCCTTGAGCTTTTCCGTACACAAGCAAGCGCCGATCGGGAGCCCGCCGCCGAGACCCTTTGCCGAGGTCACGAGGTCGGGTGTGATGTCAAAATTCTCAAAGCAGAAGAGCTTGCCCGTTCTGCCGATTCCCGTCTGAACCTCGTCGGCAATCAAAAGAATATCACGCTCGTCGCAGAATGCTCTGAGCTGCTTAACGAAGTCCTTATCGAGAATATTTACTCCGCCCTCACCCTGCACGCACTCAATCAGCACCGCGCAGGTTTTATCCGAAACGGCGGCTTTTACGCTGTCGATATCGGGATTTGAGTACTTAAAGCCCTCGGTGAACGGGAAAAAGTAGTTATGAAAAACGTCCTGACCAGTAGCGGAGAGGGTTGTGACGGTTCTGCCGTGGAAGGAATCCCGCAGAGTGACGATTTCGTCCCTGCCCTTGCCGTATTTATCAAAGCTGTACTTTCTCGCGACCTTGATCGCGCACTCGTTCGCCTCGGCTCCGCTGTTTGAGAAGCAGACCCTTGAAAACGGCGTCAGAGTACACAGCTTTTCAGCCAGATCGGACGCCTGCGGGCAGTAGAAGTAGTTGCTCATATGCTGGATAGTAGCCGCCTGCTTTGTGACAGCCTCGACCCAGCCCTCGTCGCAGTAGCCGAGGGAGTTTACGCCGATGCCCGAGCTTACGTCAAGGTACTCCCTGCCGTCCTCGTCAAAGGCGCGGCAGCCCTTGCCGCTTTTGAGCGCGACGTTATAGCGTCCGTATGTGTGCATTATGTATTGTGAGTCTTTTTCCTTTGTGTTCATTGTTTACATATCCTTATAAAATAATATATTATCGGTCTTATTAAAGCCGAGGCTTTTCCAGAAGTTCTGACCCGTGAGGTTATCGATATAGCAGTAAATCTGCATTTTTTCGATGCCGTCGGCGGCAATTCTTGACATTGCTTCCTTGGCGAGAGCCTGACCGATATGTCGGCGGCGGTAGTCGGGGTGAACCGCCATATGGTGGATAAACCCGACGCGTCCGTCGTGACCCGCGAGCACTGTCGCGATGATTTTATCATTTTCAAGAGCGACCATACTCATACCCGGGTTGCGGTCGAGATAACGCTCGATATGCTCCCGCGAGTCGCCGTTATCGAGAGCGCGCTTTGAGGTTATCTGCCACATATTGTATATTTCGTCGTAGTCCTCTTTTTTCATACACCTTATTACCATTTTTCCCTCTTAAACCGATTAGTAGAGCATTGTTCCGATTCCCTCGTCGGAGAAGAGCTCGAGCAAAATCGAGTGCTTCATTCTTCCGTCGAGAATATGAGCGCGCTTTACGCCGCTTCTGACGGCTTCGACGCAGCAGTCGATTTTCGGGATCATACCGCCCTTGATTATGCCCTCCTTCTTGAGTAGCGGGACATCGCTCACATTTACGGTGGAAATCAGCGAATACTCGTTATGGACGTCGCGCAAAAGACCTCTTACGTCTGTCATGAGAATGAGCTTTTTCGCGCCGAGCTTCGCGGCGATTTTTGCCGCTGCCAAATCGGCGTTGATGTTATACACCTCGCCGTTTCTGCCGCCCGCGATCGTGGAGATTACGGGGATATAGCCGTTTTTGATGCTGTCCATAATAATGAGCGGGTTTACCTTATCGATCTCGCCGACAAAGCCCAGATCGTCCTCGCCCTCGAGCTTTTTCGCGGTGAGCATTTTGCCGTCGAGTCCGCAAAGACCGATCGCTCTGCCGCCGCTTAATGTGAGGTGCTGGACAAGGCTTTTATTGACCTTTCCCGCGAGAACCTGCTGGACGATATCTATAGTCTCCTTATCGGTGACGCGGAGACCGTTTTTAAATTCGGACTTTTTGCCTGTTTTTTCGAGCATAGCGTTGATTTCGGGGCCGCCGCCGTGTACGAGGACGACGTTGATTCCGACGAGCTGCATCAGCACGATGTCGCTCATAACGGCGTTTTTCAGCTCCTCGTTGAGCATAGCGTTGCCGCCGTACTTGACGACAATCGTCTGTCCCGAATTTTTCTGAATATAAGGCATAGCCTGAATAAGCACTTCCGCTCTCTTATTATTATCCATTTTTTTATAGCCTCCTCGTCATCATCGTTCGTTTTTTTATTTTTTCCTCGTCATCATCGTTCGTTTTTTTATTTTTTCCTCGTCATCATCGTTCGTTCCTATCGGAGCGTTCATATCCCCCGCGCCTTTGCGGCACTATCAGGTTTTGGATATTGGAGATAGGTTCATCTGTTAAATCTCTATATAAAGTCTTGTAAAAGCAAATAATTGCGAATTGCGAATTGAATTAAGTTCTGTAGTCTCCGTTGATTTTAACGTAATCATACGTTAGGTCGCAGCCGTAGGCTTCGGCGCACGCTTCGCCGTCGCCGAGGGTCACTATTATATCAATTTCGTTTTCGAGCAGGATTTCCTTTGCCTTTTCCTCGCTGAAGGGAACTCCCGCGCCGTTTTCACAGACGGTGATCTCACCCTTTTCGGAAGAAAAGCTCACGCCGACCTTCTTTACGTCGACGTCGGCTCCGCTGTAACCGATCGCGCAGAGAACCCGTCCCCAGTTCGCGTCGGCTCCGAACATTGCCGCCTTTAAAAGGCTCGAGCAAATCACGCTCTTGCTCGTCATAACCGCGTCCTTCTTTGTTTTCGCGCCGCTCACCTTACAGACAAGCAGCTTTGTCGCGCCCTCGCCGTCCGCGGCGAGCTTTTTCGCGAGCATTCTGAAAGCCTCGGTAAGTCCTTCGACGAAAACGCGGTAGTCCTCGTTTTTCTCGGTGATTTCGGCGTTGCCCGCCTTACCCGACGCCATGATCGCGAGGGTATCGTTCGTTGAGGTATCTCCGTCGACGCTGACCATATTATAGCTGTCCTCGACCGCCTCGCGCAGCGCCTCACCGAGCATTTCGCTCGAGACAGCCGCGTCGGTGGTGACGAAGGAGAGCATTGTTCCCATATTAATGTGGATCATTCCGCTGCCCTTGGCGATTCCTCCGATCGTGACCTGTTTGCCGCCGAGGGTCATGGTCATAGCCATTTCCTTCTTGACGGTGTCGGTCGTCATAATCGCCTCCGCGGCGTTTGTGCCGCCGTCCTTTGAGAGCTTGCCGCGCATCATCTCTGCGCCCTTTTTGATTGGCTCAATCGGCAGAACCTCGCCGATTACGCCCGTCGACGCGACTATAACGTCCTCGCTTTTTACTCCGAGCACGTCGGCGGCGATGTCGCACATCTTCTGCGCCTTTTCCTTGCCGTCGGCGTTACAGGTGTTGGCGTTGCCCGAATTGACGATAACCGCCTGAGCCTTGCCGTTTTTTAGGTGCTCCCTTGTAACGGCTATCGTATCGGACTTGACGAGGTTTTTTGTGAAAACCGCCGCGGCGTTGCACAGCGAATCACAGTAAATCAGCGCCAAATCCCTTTTTGTCGTATTCGATGGCTTTACCGAGGCGCACACGCCCTGAGCGGTGAAGCCCTGCGGAGCCGTAACTCCGCCGTCTATAAATTTATACATTGGTTGACCTCTTTCCCTAGAACGCGGGCGGGGTAATCATAAGGCCTGTTTTTTCATCCAGACCGAAGATAATGTTCATATTCTGAATCGCCTGACCCGCCGCGCCCTTGACCATATTGTCAATCGCGGCGCAGGCTATGAGCTTGCCCGCTCTGCTGTCGAAGTGCAGGCTGATGTCGCAGTAGTTCGAGTACTTTATGTTGTGGATATCCGCGTACATTCCGTCGGGAAGAAGCCTTACAAAATACTCGTCCCTGTAAAATTCCTCGTAGGCTTTTCTGATTTGCTCATAGGTTACGCCTTCCTTTACGTCGGCGTAGCAGGTTGCGAGGATTCCTCTGTTAACGGGGAGAAGGTGCGGAACAAAGGTTATCGTTACCTTTTCGCCCGAGAGTCTCGAGAGAGTCTGCTCGATCTCGGGGGTGTGACGGTGACAGCCCGCCTTGTACGCGTGGAAGCCCTCGTTGAGCTCGGGGTAGTGACTGCCCTGACTCGGCTTTCTGCCCGCGCCCGTAACGCCGCTCGCGCAGTTGCATATAATACCCTTGAGCTCTACAAGACCGTTTTTAACGGCGGGAGCCAGAGCCAGCGGAGAGCAGGTCGTATAACAGCCGGGGTTGGAGATTATCCTCTTGCCCTTTATATCGTCTCTGAAAAACTCGGGCAGACCGTAGACGCTTTCCTCGTGGAGCGACTTATCGAGGAAGCTGCCGCCGTACCACTCCTTGTATTCGTCCTCGCTCTCAAGGCGGAAATCCGCGCCGAGGTCGATGAATTTTACGTTATTTTTAACGCAGTCCGCGGCGAGCTCCTGACTGAGACCGTGAGGCAGGGCGGCAAACACAACGTCGCTCTTGCTTACGACCTCGTCGGCTGACTCGCAGACCATATCGTTTATGTCAAGATAGCTCGGGTAAACCTCGCTGAGAGCCTTGCCCTCAAAGCTTACCGAGCTCACGGCGACGACCTCAGCCTCGGGGTGAGCGTTGAGAAGTCTCACAAGCTCACAACCCGCGTAGCCTGTCGCGCCGACAATACCAACTTTTATCATAGTTATCTCCGTTCTTATATAAAATTACGAATGCCCTTTAATTGCGAATTAATTTTTCAGCCTGAGCCCTTACGTTCTCGGGAGCGGGGCCGCCGAACGCCTTGCGCTGAGAAACGCAGTATTCGAGCGAAATCGCCTTGTAAACGTCCTCGTTGAAAACGTCGCAGACCTTTTTGTACTCCTCGATCGGGAGGCTTTCCAGATCGGTGCCGAGCTCAATGCAGCGCGCTACGAGCTCGCCCGTAGCCTTGTAAGCGTCGCGGAAGGGAACGCCGTTCTTCGTGAGCCAGTCGGCAACGTCGGTGGCGTTGATAAAGCCGCCCGCAGCCGCCTTGCGCATATTCTCGGGGATAACGCGCATTGTATCGAGCATCGGAGTAAAGGCGGTAAGGCACATTTTGACGGTATCGACCGCGTCGAAAATCGCTTCCTTATCCTCCTGCATATCCTTGTTGTAGGCGAGGGCTATACCCTTCATCGCGGTCAGAAGCGCCATTGTGTCGCCGAACACTCTGCCGCTTTTTCCTCTTACGAGCTCAGCGATGTCGGGGTTCTTTTTCTGGGGCATAATCGACGAGCCTGTCGAGAAAGCGTCGTCGAGCTCAATGAACTTGAATTCCCAGCTGCACCACATAATGATTTCCTCGGAAAAACGGCTGAGGTGAACCATTATGATCGACAGACAGGCGGCTAGCTCAATGCAGTAGTCGCGGTCTGAAACGCCGTCGAGCGAATTGTTTGTTATCCTGTCGAAGCCCAGAAGCTTTTGAGTGATCGTTCTGTCGATCGGGTAGGTTGTACCCGCAAGCGCGCATGAGCCAAGCGGCATTTCGTTCATACGCTTGTAGCAGTCCTCAAGACGGCTGATGTCGCGAAGGAGCATTTCGGCGTAAGCGAGCAGGTGATGACCGAAGGTGATCGGCTGAGCCCTCTGCAAATGAGTGTAGCCGGGCATTACGGTCTCTGAGTACTCCTCAGCCTTACGCGCGATGACCTGAACGAGCTCCTCGAGCTGAGATTGGATACCCTTGAGCTGTTTTCTTAAATAGAGCTTGTTGTCGAGAGCTACCTGATCGTTACGGCTTCTCGAGGTGTGCAGCCGCTTGCCGTCGTCGCCTATTCTCTTTGTGAGCTCGCCCTCGACGAAGGTGTGGATATCCTCAGCCTCCATATCGATTTTGAGCGCTCCGCTCTCGATGTCCGAAAGAATACCCCGAAGTCCCTCGATGATGTGTTCAGCCTCGTTCTTCCCGATAATCCCGCACTCGCCGAGCATTGTCGCGTGGGCGATACTGCCCTCGATGTCCTCGCGATACATCCTGCTGTCGAAGGGGATCGAGCTGTTGAAGTCGTTTGTTGTTTTTGAAAGTTCCTTCTTAAATCTGCCTTTCCAAAGCTGCATAGTTTTCTCCTATAAAATCGCTTAATGGGACAAGGTAAACCTTGCCCCGAAAAAGCCGTATTATCTTATTTTCTTATTTGATTAAGCCCTTTTTCGCGCGCACCTTGATCGGGAGTCCGAAGAGGTTGATGAAGCCCGCGGAATCGTTCTGGTCGTAAACCTCGTCCTCGTCGAAGGTCGCGATCTCCTCGTCGTAGAGTGAGTAGGGGCTTGTGACGCCGGCGTCGATGATGTTGCCCTTGTAGAGCTTGAGCTTAACGTCGCCCGTTACGTACTCCTGAGTGCTGTCGACGAACGCGGAAAGCGCCTCGCGAAGCGGTGTGTACCACTTGCCGTCGTAAACGAGCTCGGCGAACTTGATCGCGAGCACGCTCTTGTAGTGCTGAGTGTCCTTGTCGAGGCAGATTTCCTCGAGCTTGTTGTGAGCTGCGAAGAGGATCGTGCCGCCGGGGGTCTCATAAACGCCGCGCGCCTTCATACCGACGAGACGGTTCTCGACGATGTCGGTGATACCGATACCGTTCTTGCCGCCGATTTCGTTGAGCTTGGCGACGATCGAAACAGCGTCCATCTCCTCGCCGTTGATGCTCTTCGCCTCACCCTTCTCGAAGTGGATCGTTACGTACTCGGGCACGTCGGGCGCCTGAAGCGGGGATACGCCCATCTCAAGGAAGCCCTCCTTCTCGTACATGGGCTCGTTGGCGGGATCCTCGAGGTCGAGTCCCTCGTGGCTTAAATGCCAGAGGTTCTTGTCCTTTGAATAGTTTGTTTCACGGTTTATCTTGAGAGGAATCTTCTTTTCCTCGGCGTAAGCGATTTCTTCCTCACGGCTCTTGAACTCCCATACACGCCAGGGGGCGATGATTTTCATATCGGGAGCATATGCCTTTATAGCGAGCTCAAAACGAACCTGGTCGTTGCCCTTTCCGGTACAGCCGTGGCAGATAGCGTCCGCGCCCTCGGCCTTGGCGATTTCAACGAGCCTCTTGGCGATAATCGGACGGGCGAAGGATGTACCGAGCAGGTACTTGCCCTCGTAAACGGCGCCCGCCTTGATTGTCGGGAAAACATACTCCTCAACAAACTCCTTGTTGAGATCCTCGATGTAAAGCTTGCTCGCGCCTGTGGCGATCGCCTTTTCCTCAAGACCCTCGAGCTCGTCAGCCTGACCGACGTTGCCCGAAACGGCGATTACCTCGCAGTTGTCGTAATTTTCCTTGAGCCAGGGGATGATGATTGATGTATCAAGTCCGCCCGAATAGGCGAGAACTACCTTTTTGATCTTATTGTCTGCCATAATAATTACCTCCGTAGTGCTGAATTTTAAGTTACTATTACATTATACTCGGATGTGTTAAAAAATCAAGACCTTTTGCATAAATATTCAAACTTTATGTAAATTATATAAAAACAGCGAAAAACCGCCGACATTTTTGCTTGTGCTTGCTCCGTGGATAGCGTTCTGGGTATCCGTACCCATCGACACTTTCACCGGTGCGGCGGTGTCAATAGCCGTGTGTGCCTTGATCGGCTTGATGTGCTTAAAAAACAAAAAAACCGTTTATGATACAGTGTCCTCGGCTGCGGTGACGGGATTTTCGTTACTTCTTTTGGTGTTTCCTGCTTTGACAGCAGAGGCGGTGTCACTGTCTTATTTTTCATTCGGTGCTATGTGGTGCCTGTCCTGTCTATGCAAAATCCCCCTTACAGCGTGGTATTCCATG
>JAFNSO010000090.1 GCA_017384945.1 Ruminococcus sp.
ACAGTTATATGTAGTTCAGTAGAACAGGAGGCTTATTATACCTGTTGCAGTCGATACACGGGTTGGGGGTTGAGCCGTTTTCGTAAGCCTTTATGAAGCGGTCGATGACCTCCTCGTTGAAGCTGTCTCTGAAATTGAACACATAGTACGGGATACCCAGCCTGTCGCATACGGCTCTCGCGTCCTCGATGTCGTCCAGCGAGCAGCAGGTTTTTTCCTTTGCTTCGCCGACGTCGTCGTTATCGTACAGCTTCATCGTCGTTCCCGTTGCTTCATAACCCTGTTGTTTTATGAGAAGAGCGGCGACCGAACTGTCAACGCCGCCGCTCATTGCTATTAACGCTTTCATATCAGCCGCCCAGCCTGATCATCTCGTCGATACATTTTTTAGCGTCGCGGATGGTGTTATCGTCGAGCTTGATTTCCTCGCCGCCGTCTGAGTTCAGACAATTGTACACATCAACGAGGGTCGTGGTTCTCATATCGGGGCATATGAGCTTGCCCGAGAGGTAGTAGAACTTTTTGTCGGGGCAAATGTATTGCAGGTGCTCCTGAATACTGATTTCGGTTCCGATTATGAACTCCTTGTTGTCCGAATTCTGAGCGAACTGCATTATTCCCGAGGTTGAACCGACATAGTCGGCGATTTCGCTTATCTCGGGCTTACATTCGGGGTGAACGAGCAGAAGAGCGTCGGGATGAAGCCTTTTTGCCTCGTTAGCCTCTTCTCTTGTGACGGACGCGTGAATCGGACAGCCGCCGTTTAAAAGCTTGAACTCCTTTTCGGGAAGCTGCTTTTTCACAAAAGCTCCGAGATTGCAGTCGGGGATAAAGAGGATTTTGTCGTTATCTATTTTTTTGCAGATTTCAACCGCCGAGGACGAGGTGACGCACACGTCGCAGATTGTCTTTAATTCAGCGGTTGTGTTTATGTAGGCTACTACGGTGTGGTCGGGGTAAGCCTTTTTAACCTTGCTTATAAAGTTTCTGTCCATCTGATCCGCCATAGCGCAGCCCGCGTGAGGGTTGGGGAGAAACACATTCTTTTCGGGGGAAAGAATCTTACAGGTTTCCGCCATAAAGCGTACTCCGCACATTATTATGTTTTTATTCTCGACCTTTGAGGCGTCTACGCTGAGCTTGTAGGAGTCGCCCGTAAAGTCCGCGACCTCAACAATATCTCTCGACTGATAGCTGTGAGCGAGAATACAAACGTCTTTTTCCTTTTTTAATCGGAGAATCTCCTGCTGGAGCTTTGCTATAGTGTTCATAATGTACCTCTGAAAATGTATTTGGTACTATTATACAGACTTTCGGTAGGCTTTTCAAGCACTTTTGACAATTTGTAAAAAATAACCGAAATTACTATTTACTTTTCAGATTTACTGTGTTATAATCAGTGTGTATTAGTGAATATGAGATTGTATATCTTTTAAACGGAGGATTACTTATGAAAAAGATATTTTCGGTTTTGATAGCTGTTCTGATTCTCGCTTTTTCGGCGGCTCCGGCTTTGGCTTATTCAAATTCGAGCCCCACGGCGAGTAAGGATTTTAAGGTTATTATCCATAACACCGAGGGCGGTACGGGCACCTACACCCGTCACGTCGATAAGGACGGCAAGCACGTTACCGTTAAGGCTCACCCGAAGAAGGGCTATGAGTTTGTAAAGTGGAAGATCAAGGGTAAATATGACCCCGAGGGCGGTAAGCTTACCGATCAGGAGCTCAGAGTTCTTATGAAGAGCGACCTTGAGTTTACTCCCGTTTTCAGAAAGAAGGGCGGTCAGAGCACTCAGCCCCACAGCAGTCAGACGCCTGTAAAGAGCAACGGCTCGCCTGTTTCGCCAAAGACGGGGGACAATTCGATGTTCTTTCTCTTCACGTTTATCGGCTTGGCTTGCGCGGCGGTTACGGCTGTCGGAATAAAGCTCGCTGTTTCCAAAAAATAATTTTAACGCTAAAGCCTCGGTTTTCCGGGGCTTTTTCTTTTTTATGTTAAACTTTGTGTTGACATAGGCTTTTCTTCATATTATAATGATATTTGTAAAAATTTGTGCAGGTGTGGGAATGAACAGAGAGAACAGAAGTAAAAAATATATAATTATTATAGTTTTTATTTTGCTTATTACGCTCGGCGTGATCGGTTATTTTCTGTTCGGTTCTTTTGCCGACAGCGGAGTTGAGGAACAGCTCTCCTCGGGCGTCGGTGTTTCATCTGTTGAGAAAAATACTTCGTCGAAATCAAAAGCTTCAAAAAAGCCCGATAATCCGATTGATTTCAAGAAGCTTCACAAGCAAAATGACGAGATAGTCGCGTGGATAATCATTCCCGACACAAAAATCAATTACCCGATTCTTCAAAGCAGGGTAGCGGATGATTTTTATCTTCACCGCGACGTTAACAAGAACTCAAGCTACGCGGGCTCGATTTATATGGAATACTGCAACAGCGACGAGTTTACGGACAGGGTCACGGTGCTTTACGGGCATAATATGATTAACGGCTCGATGTTCGCGAATCTCCACAAGTTTGAGGACAAGAGCTTTTTCGACAGTAAAAAGCATCGGTATTTTTATGTCTATACGCCTGACAGAAAGCTGACTTATCAGGTGGTTTCCGCTTATGTTTACGACGACAGGCATATTATGAATTCGTTTAATTTCGCGGAGAACAGCGTGTTCAAGTCCTATCTTAAGGACGTTACAAATCCGCGTTCCTATACAAAAAACGTGCGTAAGCTCGAAAGAAAGCTTACTCTTGACGATAGAATTTTGACTCTTAGCACTTGTCTCAATTCGGGAGACGGAAGGTATCTTTTGCAGGGGGTATTAGAAAAGGATGAATTTACAGGGTAACGGTAATAACCACAATCACCGTCCGACGTTCGGCGACGAGAGTGATACGTTTATTACCTTCAGAGAAAACTCGGATTACGAGAGGATAACGGGTCTGAAACCGAAGCCCGAGGGTGAGCTCAGCGAGGAGGACACCGAGCGTGCCGAAAAGCTGAAGCAGGCGATTGCGCAGGAAAATTCCTCGGCTTATGAGGATTTGGACGACTTTGTTTACAAGCAGAACAAAAAGCGTCATCGTTCAACGGGAGGCAGACACCACAGGCACAAGCGCACAAGTCCGTCGGTGCTTTCGCCGTCACATCACAGACGCCGCTCACCGTCCTCAAAGCATAAGCATAAGCACCATTTTCACAGACACCATCACCACAGAAAGAGGATGAAGAGGTGGCAGAAGGTTTCAATCGGAATAGTTGCCTTTTTGCTTGCCCTCATAATCGCGGGCGCGGCGACGCTCTTTATTATGGTGAATATGGGTAAAAACAAGCTTACCGATACAACAGGCTTCAATATTGACGTTCCGAAAGTCGCTTCCTCGGCGGGCAACGGTGATATAATCACCTATAAGGGACAAAAGTATAAGTACAACAGCAATATCACGAGCATACTCTGTATGGGTATAGATAAGGACAACCTTTCCACAATCGACGGACAGGTCGGAACGGGCGGAGACGCCGACTCGCTGTTTGTGATCACGATGGATTTGTCCAGCGGCAAAACAAAGCTTATAAATATTTCCCGTGACTTGATGACCGATATCGGTATTTATTCAACGAGCGGAGGCTATGTCGGAGAAAAGCGGGCTCAGATATGTCTTGCCTACGCTTACGGCGACGGCAAGCACACGAGCTGTCACAACGAGCTTGTTTCGGTGCGCCGGCTTCTTTACAACGTCCCGATCAACAACTATCTCTCGCTTGATTTGCAGGGAATAGGTCCCATCAACGACTCAATCGGCGGCGTGACGGTCGTTTCTCCCGAGACAATCGACCAGTTTGAGAAGGGAAAGAAATACACCCTCCACGGAAGTCTCGCTACAGCGTTTGTGCGCTCAAGAAGTCACGCTACAATCGAGGGCAACAACCTTCGTATGGAGCGTCAGAAGCTGTATCTTGAAAGCTTCGGTTCCTCGCTCGTCAATCTTACGAAGTCAAATTTAACAACTCCCGTTGGGATTTACAACACGGCTACACCGTATATTTGCACAAATATCGACGCGTCCGAGGTGTCCTTCCTCGCTGTAAACGCTATTCAGGGCAACTACGGCGAGTTTGAAATCGTAAATGTCCCCGGTAAAATGAAGAGGGGAGAGCCCTACAACGAGTTTATAGTCAACGAAAAGAAGCTGTTTGAGCTATTCCTCGATGTGTACTATTTACCCGTAAGTGAATAACAGGAACATCATACGTTTCTGTGCGGCAGAAAACTGTGCGGAGAATATAAATCGGTCGGAAAGCAAAAAAGCTTTCCGACCGTTTTTTAATTCATTACAAAGACCCCGAAGGTCAGGTATGTCGCGAAGCTCACCCAGATTATATACGGAATCTGCAAATAAGCCGAAAGCTCGTTGACCCTTTTGAATAGCCTGAACATTACTACCGTGAGAATAAGAAGCAGTACAATCCAGATAAAGGCGAGTAGATACGCCGAAAGGTTGAAGAATATTATCGGCCAGAAGAAATTGACCACAAGCTGGGCGGCGTAGACCGTCAGCGCGGCGTTTCTGAGGTCGTGGTCCTTGTCGTAGGCTGTGTAAACGAGGTAGGACGAAATTCCCATAAGCAAAAACAGAATCGTCCACACGATCGGGAAAAGCCACGACGGAGGGGTAAGAGGAGGCTTTGCCGCCTGCTCAAAGCTGTCCATTCCGAACGCCGAGACTATTCCCGACAGCGCTCCGACACCGAGACTCACCGCGCAGCTGAGCCCGAGCTTTTTGTAGTCTATACTGTGAACTAAAGTCATAAAAAATCACTCCCGCTATAATTATATGCAGGGAGTGATTATTTTATGCTGATTTCAAATTATTCGTAGTCGGCTACGCTTGCCCATTTCATAAGCAGATCCATTTCCTCGGGGATTTGCTTGACTGACTGAGAAGCCGCTACAATCGGCATCCAGTTCTGAATGAGCTGCTTTGCGGTGTCGGTTTTTGAGCAGTAGAGGTTGAGGTATTTTTCCGCAAGCTCGATTCTGCCCTTGAGGTTCATCATCAGGTAGGTTCTCGCCGCGTCTGCCGCTCCGTTACCCTGAGTTACGTGAGCCCAGTCTATGATGTAGGGCGTGCCGTCGGGAGTGATGATGATGTTCGAGGGAACAAAGTCGCCGTGGCAGACCTTGTTGTGCTTTTTCATACCGTTGATTCTTGTGTGAAGCTCGTAGCGGGTTGTCGCGTCGAGCTTTGATTCGCTGATCTTTCTCTGCATTTTGTTTCTCAGATCGGTGAGCAGGGGAGAACGCTTTGAGAGAATCTCAATTTGCAGGTTGACGAAGAGGTTTAAGTACTCGTCGAGCTTGTCGGGGTTCTGCTCCATAAGCTGCTGGAGGGTAGTACCCTCGATAAAGTCGGTAACGATCGCCCACTTGCCGTCGATTACTGTTACCTGATGAAGCTTCGGAGTGTGAATTCCCTCGATTTCCTCAACTCTCGCCTGGTTGAGAGCCTCGTTGAGCACCGCCGCCTTTGAAAAGTTTTCGTCAAATACCTTTATCGCGAGGTCTCCGTCGCGGTAGACCTTCTTGTTTTTTGTCTCGTAAATTATATTATCAAGCTTCATTTTGTATTCTCCTTATTCAGCCTTGTAATCCTTACCGTAGTAAGCCTTGAGATACATTTCCTTGATTTCGCTCATAAGCGGGTATCTCGGGTTAGCTCCCGTACACTGGTCGTCGAACGCCTGCTCAACCATATCGTCGAGGGTGTCGAGGAATACCTTCTCGTCTACGCCGTAGTCGCGGATCGTTTCCTTGATACCGATTCTTGCCTTGAGGTCGTTTACTGCTTTGATAAGGTTCTCAAGCTTTTCGTCGTCGTCCTTGCCGCCAAGTCCGAGATATTCGGCTACCTCGGCGTAGCGTCTCTTTGTATGGGGATAAGCGTACTGCGGGAAGGTGCCCATCTTTGTCGGAACCTCGGCGGCGTTGAAGCGCATTACCTGCTCGAGCATAAGAGCGTTAGCGATACCGTGAGCGATGTGGTGGAAGGCGCCGAGCTTGTGAGCCATTGAGTGGCAGATGCCGAGGAAGGCGTTTGCGAATGCCATACCCGCCATTGTAGCCGCGTGAGCGACCTTTTCGCGTGCTACGGGCTCGTTCTGACCGTTGTCGTAGCAGGCGGGGAGATACTCGAAGATTACCTTAAGCGCGCGCAGCGCGAGGCCGTCCGTGAAGTCTGTAGCGAGCATAGCGGCGTAAGCCTCGAGAGCGTGGGATACAGCGTCGATACCCGAGGCGGCTGTCAGTCCCTTGGGACCCGACATCATCATATCCGCGTCGACAATAGCCATATCGGGCATGAGCTCGTAGTCGGCTAGGGGATACTTTGTGCCGTCTCTTTCGTCTGTGATTACCGCGAAGGGAGTTACCTCCGAGCCTGTGCCCGAGGAGGTCGGAATAGCTACGAAATAAGCCTTGTCGCCCATATGCGGGAACTTGTAGATTCTCTTTCTTATATCGGAGAAGCGCATAGCCATATCCGCGAAGTCAACCTCGGGATGCTCGTAGAGCACCCACATGATCTTGCCCGCGTCCATAGCAGAGCCGCCGCCGATCGCGATGATAACGTCGGGCTCAAAAGCCTTCATTGCCTTCGCGCCTTCCTTGGCGCTCGAGAGCGTCGGGTCGGGCTGTACGTCGAAGAAGGTTGTGTGAGTAATACCCATTTTGTCGAGCTCATCGGTTACGCACTTTGTATAGCCGTTCTTATAAAGGAAGCTGTCAGTTACGATGAACGCTTTCTTTTTGCCTAAATCCTCGCTGAGCTCTCTGAGAGCGACGGGGATACAGCCTTTCTTGATATATACCTTTTCGGGAGCCTGGAACCAAAGCATATTTTCTCTCCTCTGCGCTACTGTTTTGATATTGAGCAGGTGCTTGCAGCCTACGTTTTCGGAAACCGAGTTGCCGCCCCATGAGCCGCATCCGAGTGTGAGCGAGGGCGTTAAGTCAAAGTTGTAAAGGTCGCCGATACCGCCGTGTGAGGACGGTGTGTTTACGAGGATTCGGCAGGTTTTCATTCTTGACGCGAACTCGTCGATTTTTGCCTTTTCGTTGACCGCGTCGAGGTAGATCGAGGAGGTGTGGCCGAAGCCGCCGTCGGCTATGAGTCTCTCAGCCTTTTGCAGCGCGTCCTCAAAGCTTTCGCTCTTGTACATAGCGAGAACGGGGGAGAGCTTTTCGTGAGCAAATTCCTCGCTGAGGTCGACGCTCTCAACCTCGCCGATCAGTATTTTCGCGGATTTCGGAACATCAACGCCCGCGAGCGCCGCGATTGTGTGAGCCGACTGACCGACGATTTTCGCGTTCAGTCCGCCGTTGATTATGATTGTCTTTCTGACCTTGTCGATTTCGTTGTCCCTGAGGATGTAGCAGCCTCTTTTCTCAAACTCGGATTTTACCTCGTCGTAAATATCCTTGTCGATAATTACGCTCTGCTCGGACGCGCAAATCATACCGTTGTCAAATGTCTTTGAGTGGATGATCGAGTTGACCGCGACGAGAATATCAGCGCTCTTGTCGATTATCGCGGGGGTGTTGCCCGCGCCGACGCCGAGGGCGGGCTTGCCGCTCGAGTAAGCCGCCTTTACCATTCCGGGACCGCCTGTGGCGAGGATCGTGTCCGCTTCGCTCATTACGAGGTTGGTCATCTCGAGACTCGGTGTGTCGATCCACGCGATGATATCCTCGGGAGCTCCCGCTTCAATCGCCGCCTCGAGGACGATCTTTGCCGCCGCGATCGTGCTTTTCTTAGCGCGCGGGTGTGGGGAGATGATGATTCCGTTTCTTGTTTTGAGAGCTATGAGGCACTTGAAAATTGCGGTCGAGGTCGGGTTTGTCGTGGGGATAACAGCCGCGATCACGCCGATCGGCTCCGCCACTCTCATTGTGCCCATGGCGGGGTTTTCGTCGATAACGCCGCAGGTCTTGGCGTCTCTGTATTTGTTGTAGATTTCTTCGGAAGCGAAGTGGTTTTTGATTACCTTGTCCTCAACAATGCCCATTCCCGTCTCCTCAACGGCGAGCTTGGCAAGGGGGATTCTGTTTCTGTTGGCGGCTGTCGCTGCCGCGAGAAAGATTTTGTCTACCTGCTCCTGTGTGAACTTCGCGTACTCATTTTGAGCCGCTTTGACTCTTTTTAGAGCCTTTTCCAGCGCGGGAACGCCGTCCACAACGGGGTACTCTCTTTTGCTCATATTATGACCTCCGATTCTTACTTGGTTTTGTAAGCAATTGTATTTTTCTTGGCGTACTCAACAGCCTCGCTGTTTTTCGGCGCGATTATTACAGCGTCGGGGGAGTCGTTGAACGCTTTTTGTTCAATCTGAGTCGACTCCGACAGGATTCTGACCTCCTTCAGGCTTTCACATTCCGCGAAGGCGAAGCCCTGAATCAGCTTTACGTTTTTGGGGATTGTGATTGTCTCGAGACCCGAGCCGTTGAAGGCGAAGATCCCGATTGATTTCACCTTATCGGGAATTTTGATTGTTTTCAGCGACTCACAGCCCGAGAAGGAGTTCTGTCCGATTTTCTTGATTTTTGAGGGCAGCTTTATTTCCTTTAGGTTTCTGCAAAACGCGAAGGCGTAGTCGTTGATTGTCTCAAGCGAGTCGGGCAGAACGATTTTTTCAGCCTTGCTCATTTTAAACGCGCTTTTTGAGAGCTTTGTGACCTTCTTTTTGTTGAACGTTTCGGGAACGGCGATTACCTTAGCGTTCTTGTCAGCCGTTGTAACGGAAAGAGTGCCGTCCGCTGTTTCAAAGAAGCCGACTCCGTTTTTGTCCTTTAACTGCGGCTCCGTCGGACCCGCGAAGGAGGCTGTGTTTTTGTTGTCCTGACCGCAGGCGGTAAACGAAAAGACAAGCGTCGCCGCGACCAGAATTGAAAGAATTAGCTTTTTCATATCCATATCTCCTTTGTGACTATGGTAGCACATTGTTAAAAAATTGTCAATCTTTTGCGCCGCCAAACAATACCTGTACTAATTATAATGTATCAAAGCGTAAAATACAAGCAAAAAGCCGAAAGAAAAAACACTTTCTTTCGACTTTATATAAAGTTTATATAGAATAACATTCCCATCGCTGTTGAAAGCAGGGCTCCCGCGACGATGTCTTTGATAAAATGCACGCCTACAAGGACTCTTGTTGAGACCATTATAATTCCGATAAAGAAACATACAGCTCCGAGAAACGGGTTGAAGTACAGGAAGGTCATCGAGATAATGAACACGCTCGCGCTGTGACGGCTCGGAAAGCTCTGACCCCTGGTGTCCTTGTGAGCAAGAGGGGAGAAGCTGTATTTTTCGTACGGCCTCGGCGCGTTTATGAGCTTTCTGAGAATGGTTGCGATAATCAGCGTCAAAAGCGGAATAGCCACCGCCTTTGTAAAGTCTTGCACGCCGCATTTTCCCGCGTAGAGCTGAAAAAACAGAAAGGCCAGAAGCGCCGGATATCCCAGATGAACCGTCCACGGTAAGTATTTGTAGACGAATTTTAGTATTTTAAAGCTTGTGTCGTGGGTTTTGAAGTAGCTTTGGATTTTTAAAAAGCTTTGCTCGGTCATAGTATCACCGAGACTATAATATCACGTTTAGAGGCTGATATCAACCTTGTATTTTTCAAACCAGAAGTCGAGCTGGGCTAGGTAGGCGAGAATCTGCGGAGCCCTCATAAGCTGACCGTACCACGGAGAGCTTATGCTTTCGGGATTTTCTATTATGCTTTCGATCCCGCTTTTGCTCAGAAGCTCCGTGAGAGCTGTCTTTTTTTCGAGGATTTCCTTTACTTTGTCAGAGCACAGCTTCATATAAACGGGATTGTGAGTTTTCGGGTAAGGGCTTTTCTTTCTCCACGCTATGTCGTAGGGGAGAATGTCCTCGAACGCTTTTCTGACGATTCCTTTTTCCCTGCCGCCGAGAGCCTTTATTTCCCAAGGCATATTGTACGCGTACTCGACTATCCTCCAGTCGCAGAACGGAACCCTTACCTCGAGACCGCTGTACATACTGCACCTGTCCTTTCTCTCGAGCAGACACTGCATAAACCAGTAGTAGTTTAAGGAGAACATCTCTCTCATTCTCGAGGTCAGCTTGCTGTCCGTCGGGAGCTTGTCGGTGCCGTTTACGGTGTCGAGGTATTTTTGACGGACGTATTCCTCGCCCCTCGGGAGAGCGCCGTCCTTTAGGATGCTTCGTCTTATATCCTGCGACCTTGACCACGGAAAGCAGTCCTCAAACAGAATGTCCCTGTTGTGGTACCACGGATATCCGCCGAAAAGCTCGTCGGCGCATTCGCCCGAAAGCGCGACGGTGAAATCCTTCTTTATTTCCCCGCAGAAGAGCAGGAGTGAGGAGTCGACGTCGACGTAGCCCGGCAGATCCCTCGCCTCAACGCTTTGAAACAGCGCGTCGAAAAGCTCCTTGTTGTCGAGAATGATTTCCCTGTGATTTGTATGCGCGCTGTCGACCATAAGCTGAATAAACTCGGTGTCGGGCGTCGGCTGAAAAAGACTTTTCTCAAAGTACCTTTTGTTGTCGTAATACTCAACCGAGTAGGTCGAGGGGCTTGGGAGGTTGTGCTTTTCGTAATACCTCGACGCTGTCTGAACGATAATGCTGCTGTCGAGTCCTCCCGATAGGAAAAAGCAGAGATCTACGTCGCTTACAAGCTGTTTTTCAATCGCGTCGGTCAGCAGGTATCTGATTTTTTCAACGCTTTCCTCTCGTGTGTCTGTAAACTCACGGGCTTTGAGCGTAAAATACCTCGTTTTTGTCAGTTTTCCGTCGGAATAAAAGGCGTATTCCCCGGGCAAAAGCTCGTTGACGTTTTTGAATATCCCGTTGCCCGCTGATCTGGCGGGACCGAGGAAGAACAGCTCGTACAGACCGTTTTCGTCGATCACGGGCTTGACTCTGCCGCTCTTCAAAAGAGCCTTTAGCTCCGAGCCGAAAACTATTCCTCCATTGAACTCGCTGTAGAACAACGGCTTTACGCCGACCCTGTCTCGACACAAAAACAGCCTTTTTCGCTTTGTCTCGTACACCGCGAAGGCGAAGATCCCGTTGAAAAGCTCCGCGCAGGCTTCGCCGTATTCGATGTAGGCTTTCAGCACGACCTCGGTGTCGCTGTGACCCTTGAAACTGTAGCCTTTGCGCTTCAAGTCCTCCCTGAGCTCGTCTGTGTTGTAGAGCTCGCCGTTGTAGACTATGACGTATTTCTCGTTTTTAAGCCCGCAAATCATCGGCTGTTTTCCGTTTTCTCTGTCGATTACCGTAAGCCGTCTGTGGAGCAGAGCGACGTTGTGGTCAATAAAAACCCCGTTTTCGTCGGGGCCTCTCCTTTCAAGGCTCCTCGACATATCAGAGAGCACCCTTATGTTTTGCGACAAATCCTCGTTTTTATCCAGTAATCCCGCGATACCGCACATAATTAACCGCCTCTTTTGCTTAAATTGTAAATCAGGCTCACGCCCGTCAGTATCATAAGAACGCCGCCTGTGATTGAAGTGCTCAGCGTGAGTCTCGGCGTCGCGCTAAAGCTCGAGAACACAGGCGCGCTGATATGAAAGGTTTTGATGAATGTATATGTGAGCCCCGCCGTCAAAAGACCTTGTATAATTCTGTAAAGGAAAAATAATGCTTTATTTGTACGTATTTCGGACATAATCTGAAAAATCTGAAAGTGAACGCATATTCCTCCGAACCCGACAGCAAAAGCTAGAGGGATAATATTATTGTTCTTTGAAAGAATATTACAGGCGTTGCTCACCTCGAGAAAGGAGATGACCGCCTGACGCTCACCGAGCATTTTGCAGACCGCCGAGAAAACCGCGACCATCGCGCACATATCAAATGAGGTGTACGAGGCGGAGCTCACGCTTTCAATCAGCGCTCTTGATAAGCTTATGCTTTTTATCTGATTTGAAACTGCTCGTTTCTTGTCAGGTAAAAAAAGTTTATGCTGTAAAAAAAAGAATCTGTTGACCGTCAGGAGTATCAGAACTGAGATGATCTGCGCCCAAATAATTGCCGCGCCGATCTCAGCCGAGCCGAGAAGTCGCGCTCCGACAAAGCTCACAACAAATCCCGAGCCTGCGCAAACCGCCGCCCGAGATGTTAGCTCCGCTTCATTTTCGGAAATAAGTCCTTCCTTATAAAGCGTCGCCAAGCCCTTTGCCGCGACAGGGTAGCCTCCGAGCATACCGATAAGCACAGCCGACAGCGATTGTCCCGAGATTCTGAACAACACTCTCGCGGGTCTGTCGAGTATTTGTCCGAGAAAGCCGCTGACCCCGCTTTTTACCGAGAACGACGCTATTATCATAAACGGAAACACCGACGGTACAAGCCCTTCCATACAAAAGCAAAGTCCCTCGGATATTCCGTCACAGCTCTCTTTTGAGTTGATTATAACAGCCGCCGCTGCCGCGAAGACGAAAAATAATCCCGCGATCTGCGCGCTTCTGTTTTTTATTTTTATC
>JAFNSO010000091.1 GCA_017384945.1 Ruminococcus sp.
ACTACATCCGCAAATCATAATATTCATAACAAAAAATAAAAAGCCTGCATAAGCAAGCAAAGAGCGGATGACGGGGCGCGAACCCGCTACCTCCACCTTGGCAAGGTGGCGCTCTACCAGATGAGCTACATCCGCAAATTCTCTGTCTGGTGCCTCCGGGCGGAATCGAACCACCGACACGGGGATTTTCAGTCCCCTGCTCTACCAACTGAGCTACAGAGGCAAATATGGCGACCCGGAACGGGCTCGAACCGTCGACCTCTAGCGTGACAGGCTAGCGTTCTAACCAACTGAACTACCGGGCCGAATAAAAGTCATAAGACTTTTATAAGAAGTGGTGGGAACTACAGGGCTCGAACCTGTGACCCTCTGCTTGTAAGGCAGATGCTCTCCCAGCTGAGCTAAGCTCCCACGCAGTCGCCGTGATTGTCGACGACTAGTACATAATACTACAACCTCGAACAAAAGTCAAGTGTTTTTTCAAAAAAACTTTAACTTTTTTTAACTCGGTTTTTTATAATTGTCTCGAGGTCGTTTTCGGTAAACTTGTAGCTCTTTTTGCAGAACTGACAGCTCACGTCGCAAACACCGCTTTCGTCGGGCAAAGACCTGAGCTCCTCGTCGGGCAGACCCGCGAAGTAGTTCTCGAGCTTGTCGCGTGAGCATGAGCAAACGTAGTGGATCTCGCTCTCGTCGAGCACCTCCACCTCAAAGCCGTCGAGCGCAGCCTTGCAGATGTCGAGAATCGAAAAGCCCTTGGCGAGCATTGTTGTTACGGGCTCGAGCTTTTTGAGGTTTTCCTCGATTTTGTCAATCGTCGCCTCGTCCGCCCCCGGAAGGAGCTGAATCAGAAAGCCGCCCGCCAGAAGCACCTGAGCGCTTTCCCTGTCGACGAGAACTCCGAGTCCGCAGACGGTCGGGATCTGCTCGGACGCGGCGTAGTAGCTTGTTATGTCCTCCGCGATCTCGCCGCTTACCAGCGGAACCTGACCGACGTAGGGCTCGCCCTGTCCGTAATCGCGGATAACTCCGAGGGTGCCGTTTTTGCCGACTCCCGCGGAGACATTGATTTTTCCGTTACCGTAATACTCGGTCACGCAGTCGGGGTTCGAGACATAGCCGCGGACGTTGCCGCTTGAATCGCCCACGACAAAAACGTTGCCGAGAGGTCCGTCGCCCTTTACACTGAGGTTGATTGTCGCCTTGCTCTGCTTTAGGTTGGCTCCCATAAGCGAGCCGGCGCACAAAAGCCTTCCCAAAGCGGCGGTGCCGACGGGGGTCGTCCTGTGCAAACGCTGGGCGGTAAACACAATATCCGAAGCGTCCACTGCGGCAGCCATAACCGCTCCGTCGGAGGTTATACATCTGATAAGCTTATCCATAAATTACCCTTTCATATCTTTCTCGCGACATAAACCGCGCGCTGAGTGTCCTTCTTCACCTCGTCAAAGCTCATATCGGCGTAAACCGACTCGACCTTGAAGCCTGATTTTTCGAGCATCGACTTTATTTTTGAATCAGAGTAAGCCCTCTCGGAAAAATGCTCGTCGGCGCGCTCGAAGAGCCCGTCCTCGGGGATAAAGAAGGTCAAATCCATATCGACTGTGTTATTTTCTTTTAAAGAATTTTGCCATACGCAGAACACATCCTCGCAGTCGTAAACGAAGGTATTGTCCGCCAAAATCTCCCTGTGCTTGAATACGGTGTTCACGTCAAAGACGAAAAGCCCTCCCGCGTTCATAAAGAGCGAGACCTTGTCAAACGTTTGCTGAACGTCGTCCTCGCGCGTCATATGGTTAATGCTGTCGAGCGTGCACAGGCAGGTGTCGATTGTGCCGTAGAGGTCGAGCTCCTGCATTTTCTGACACAAAAACAAAAGTCCCAGACCCTCGTCGGCGGATTTCTCCTGAGCTACCGAGAGCATTTCGTTTGAGCCGTCGACGCCGTATATATCGACCCCGAGCTTTTTGAGAACAATTGTCAGGTTGCCCGTTCCGCAGGCGAGATCGAGGGTCAGTCCCGCGTCGTGGTTGTGCCTTTTCAAAACATCCAGCAAATGCACCGCCCTCTTCTCATACTCGACGTTGAGGGTGAGGCTGTCGTAGAAATCGGCAAAAACTCCGTAGGAGCTCATTACTTGTCCACCTTGATTCCCATATTGGCGAACGCCAGCATATAGCCGTCGGTGTCCTCGTTGAGAGAACGCTTCACGCGGCTGATTGTGGCGGTTGAAGCGCCCGTACGCTTTACGATCTCGCTGTAGACGGTTTTCTCGGTAAGAAGCTTCGCGACAACAATGCGCTGAGACATCGCGTTGAGCTCGGGCTGGGTGCAAAGATCCTCAAAGAACCGGTAGCAATCCTCCTTTGTTTTGAGGGTCAGAATAGCCTCGAATAAAAAGTCGGTCTGCTCATTTTTAAGCTTGGAATTCATTTTTTGTCCTCCACTTTCACACGTTAAGATACTAAAGCTAATTTTACCACACGAAAGTGTTTTTGTAAAGTCATATTTTACTGTTTTTATTACCGCGACTTTTGTCGAAAAACGATTGACTTTTTGTTTTTCTGTTGTATAATTTCATATGGATTATAATTAATATTTGAGGTTTGCTCAGTGAAAATAAGTATAAAGAAGGCGGCGTTGTGCGCGGCGGTCGTGATAGTCGCGGTAATGCTGTTCAGAGCGATATCCGTCACGCTCCCTCAGAGCGCGGCGCAAAGCGACACAAAGGAAGGACTTGAGTACATCGGCGCTCAGGAAAAGTCCGAGGTCTCAGACATTGAAAACGAAATACGAAGGGCGCGAAAGGACACTCAGCTGCTCAAAAAAGCGGACGAGGCGAAGGCTCAGCTCGCCGAGGGGAACTTCAAGGGCGCGTTTGACGGAATAATCATAACGGGAGACAGTCTCGTGGAGTCAATCGCGGAGTACGGGGTGCTCGACAACAGTCAGGTAATCGCCCAAATCGGCGCGGGAGCGGATTTTCTTTCAAAAAAGGTCGGGGAAATCGCGGCAGCAAACCCCGAATTCATCGTGCTCCACTTCGGCGAAAACGAACTCGACAAGAAGCCCAACGCCGTGTACTTTTTTGAGAGGTATCAGAACGCGATCGAAAAGCTCAAAAAACGACTGCCCGACGCAAAAATTCTCGTCGACAGCATCTTCCCCGTTAAGAAAAAGGCGTACAAGCAGGAGCCGTACACAAAAAACATAAGCTACTACAACGACATTATGAAGAAAACGGCGGAAAAGCTCGGCGTGGTTTACCTCGACTACAGCAAGAAAAAGGACTTTTTCACCTCAAAATACTACGACGCGGACGGGATTCACTTTACGGAGGATTTTTACACCGAAAAGTATCTTCCCTTCGTTCTCGGGGAGGTATACAAATAAGTGGCAAAGAAAAAATACCTTATCGCGGAAATACTGTGCGTGCTGGCTCTGGCGGCGTTTATAACGGGGCTGTGGATTTCACGCTCGGGAGGCACCGACAAGGACATACAGACGATATCGGCTCCCGTTATTCAGTCACTCGAAAAAAGCGGGATGACCCAAAAATCAAACTCGGACGCGATAAAAACGTTCGGAATCGAGCTCGACAAAACCGAGGGCGTGACCTACTATTCAAACGACAACGTAATGGACGTGTCGGAGCTTTTGATAATCAAGCTAAAGGACAAGTCGGACGGCGAAGCTTTTCGGGATAAAATCGAAAAGCACATAGAGGAGCAGAAAAAGCTTTACAAAAGCTACGCGCCCAAGCAGTACGCCCTGCTCGACAACAGCATTGTCGAAGCAAGCGCGAACACGGTATTCTACTGCGCCGCTGAGAACGCGGCGGCGCTCAACGAAGCGTTCAAAAAAGCGTTATAAAAAGGATTTACATAAATGGTATTCAGTTCATCGACCTTTCTGGTTGTTTTTCTTCCGATAACACTTCTGGCTTATTTTCTTGTCGGCTGTTTTCTGACGAAAAACATCACCGTAAAAAATCTGATACTTTTAGCCGCCAGCCTCATTTTCTACGCCTGGGGCGAGCCCGTATACATAGTTCTAATGCTTATCAGCATAATGTTCAACTACATTATCGGCAGGGATATTGCGCTCTCAAAAAAAGACGGCGGCAAAAAAAGAGCGAAGGTTCTGTTTATATGCGCGGTTGTGTTCAACCTCGCGGCGCTCGGGTTCTTCAAGTACTCGGGCTTCGTCGCGGAGAACCTCGGCAACCTGCTCGGGCTCCAGTTTAAAATGCCCGACCTGCCGCTGCCCGTCGGAATCTCCTTCTACACCTTCCAGATCATGTCCTACATAATCGACCTGTACAACGGCAAAATCAAGGTTCAGAAGAGTATACTCTCCTTCGCGCTGTACATCTCGCTGTTCCCGCAGCTTATCGCGGGTCCCATCGTTAAGTACAAGGACATCGAGCGTCAGCTCAGCCGCAGAAAGGAAACTCCTCAGAAATACGCCGAGGGAATGAGCCGCTTTGTGGTCGGGCTTTCAAAAAAGCTTTTGCTCGCGAACACCCTCGGAAGCGTCTACAGCACGGTTCAGGCGACCGAGTTCGGCAAGCTCAGCGCCCTGAGCGCGTGGGTCGGAATCGTGTGCTACACGCTGCAAATATACTTCGATTTTTCGGGCTACTCGGATATGGCTATCGGTCTCGGAAAAATGTTCGGCTTTGAGTTCAGCGAAAACTTCCGCTATCCGTACATTGCAAGCTCGGTGACGGACTTCTGGAGAAGGTGGCACATCTCGCTTTCGTCGTGGTTCAGAGACTACGTGTACATCCCGCTCGGCGGCAACAGACGCAAAACCCCGAGGGTCATTTTCAACCTTATGATTGTGTGGCTTCTAACGGGTCTGTGGCACGGAGCGGCGTGGAATTTTATTCTTTGGGGCGTGTACTACGGCGTTCTGCTGATTCTCGAAAAATACGTCCTCAAAAGCAAGCTTGAGCGGGTGCCCGCTATGCTCAGAAGAGTAATCACGCTGATTCTCGTTATGCTCGGCTGGGTGCTGTTCTCCGCGCCCACGCTTTCGGACGCGCTTGGCTACATCGGCGTGATGTTCGGCTTCGGGGCAGGCTTGTTTGACGCAAACGGCGCGTATCTGCTTACCTCAAACCTCGCGCTCATCCTCATAGGAGCCTTCTGCGCGGCGCCGATCTACAAAAAGCTCCAAAAGAAAATCAAGCCCGTAAACCTCAGCCGCGTCAAGGCCGCGGCGTATCCGCTTTTGCTTATACTTTGCTACATCTTTATGATAAGCGAAACCTACAATCCGTTTTTGTATTTCAGATTCTGATATGAGTAAAATAAAAATCATTTTTCAAAAAACAAAATCCCCGAGACGCGAGGAAAGGCGCAACCTTGTTATCTCCTCGCTGGCTGTAACGGCAGTTATTCTGATAATCAGCCTGCTCACGCTTTTCGGAGCCGACCGCGAATTCAGCGAAAACGAAAACCGTTATCTGGCTCAAAAGCCCTCGGCAAGTCCGAGCTCCGTCGCGGACGGAAGATTTATGGAGGACAGCGAAAAGTACCTCTCCGACCAGTTTTTCTCCCGCGACATAATGGTTCAGGCAAGGACGAGCATAGATATTTTTCTCGGCAAAAAGGAAGAAAACGGCGTCTACATCGGCAAAGAGGGTTTTCTCTTTGAAAAGCCCTCGGCTTACGACGAAGAGCGCGTCTCAAAGACTGCGGGCGTGATAAACTCGATTTGCGAAAAGCACCCGAAAATCAAGTCGTACATCGCCGCGGCGCCGAACAGCTCGGAAATCCTTAAGGCTTTTCTCCCTCTGAACGCGCCCGACGAAAACCAGAGCGAACAAATCAAGAAACTATACTCCAAGCTCAGGGGTATCACAAAAATCGACCTCTTCTCCCCTCTGAATGCTCAGAAGGAAAAAGAGGAGCTGTACTACAGGACAGACCACCACTGGACTGCCAAGGCGGCAAAGCTCGCCTTTGACACGATAGCGGGAAGCATGAAGCTCGACCTGTCAAAAACAAAATACCGCACAATAGCGGTCACAAACTCGTTTCAGGGAACTATGGCGTCGTCCTCGGGACTTTTCAGCGCGAAGGACACGATTTTCATAACCGTCCCAGAACCCGAAATCAAGTGCGTGGCGAGCTACCCGGACGAAAAGAAAAAACGCCCGTCGATCTTCGATTCCTCCAAGCTGAAAACGAACAGCAAGTACGAGGTATTTCTCGGCGGCAACTTCTCCGAAATCATCATCGACACCACCGCGAAGTCCGACAGAACGCTTTTGCTCATTAAGGACTCCTACGCAAACTGCGTCGTGCCGATGCTCACCCCGTATTTCAAGAGGATCGCGGTAATCGACCCGCGCTACTACGTCGGCAACATCAACGAGACGATTTCAAAGGAAAACGTCACCGACATTCTCTGGCTGTACAACACGAACACGCTCCTCAGCGACACCTCGATTTTTGACAAGCTGGCATAAGTAAAGGCTGACCCGACGGTCAGCCCTTTTTCTTTTTCTTTGGCGCGGGGAGCTCATTGTACATCCCCTCGAACAGGTCGCGCAAAAACTCCGCGTCCTCGATGTTGTCGACGAGGAGCATCGGCTTCGCGCCCTCATACGGCTCCTCAAGCGCCGCGTCGGGCATAAACTCCCGAGCGAATTTCGTCTGCTTTACGAGAAACCTGTTGTCATATATCCCGCCCGCTACCTTGTCTCGGTAGTAGATGATGAACTCGCCCATCATCGCGCGGGAGCGTATATCCCCGAGCAAAGAGAGCTGCCCGAGAACGTAGTCGAGATAAGCCTTGTCAGATGCCATATTCCCTCCGTTCAGTACTCCGTTTTCAACGTGTCAACCTTGTACATTTCCTTGAATTTCTGCTCATCCTTCTTTGAGCGGATAAGCATAACCTCCGTGAAGTGACCGTCGTGCCTGTCCCTAAAGCCCGCGACCTTTTCGCCCGTACAAATCGAGCTTCTTATGACCGCGTACTGTCTCTCAGGGTCAAACGGGCTGACCTCAAAGCGGGAGCCGCTGTTTTTTGAGCGTCTTTTCATAACAATCACCTCAAAAATATCATAGCAGAAAAGCCGCCCTTTGTCCATACCTACAAAAAGATAAAATCCCCGATAAAAGCATTGACAATAAATTCGTTTTTGAGCTATAATTGAAAGGCTGGAAAGTTATTTGAAAGGAAGTTTTGAGATGGCGGACAACAATCAGTTAGTAGGAAAATGGTACGTCGCGGATGAAAGCGCGGAGCAAACCGAGGAAAACTCGCTGCAGTTTTACAAGGACGGCTCCTGTCTTGTTCCCGTAAATCTTTTGGGAGAGGAAAACGAGGATTACCCCATGTATTTCTTCTACCACGCGTTTGAGAATCTTACAATCAAGTTTGACTCGGGAGAAGCGGGAATCCATATGTACCGCTTTGTAATAGAAGGAGACAGTCTTTGTCTCAGAAAGCTTAACGGCGAAAAGTTCTTCTTCACAAAGGAAGAAAAGAAATCGAAATTCAAAATCAACCCGTTTGAAAAGATAAAGCAGGAGAAGGAAGCCGAGCAGGAAAAGGAGGAGCGCGAGCCCAACGAGAACGAGTGGAAGTGCCCCACCTGCGGAAAAATCAATCAGAACTACGTCGGAACCTGCGGCTGCGGAGAAGCGAGACCCGAGGACGTACTCCCCTTTGTTACGTACGAAATGCTCCCGGGACAGCAGCTCCCGACCAAGGAGGAGGAGCCCGTTGTCGTAGAAGAGCCCGAGCAGGAGCCCGAAAAGCAGCCTGAGCCCGAGCCTGAGATCGAGCCGACAGAAAACGAGTGGAAGTGCCCGAACTGCGGTACGATCAATCAGAACTACGTCGGAACCTGCGGCTGCGGAGAACCGAGACCCGCCGACGTTTCACCCTTTGTAACCGTCGAGCTCCCGCCCGATGTACAGAAAATGGTAGACGCCGCCGAAAAGGCGGAGGAAGAGAGCCGCTTCGCGATGGAAGCAGCCAAAGCAGAGGAAGAGGCTTAAAAAGAGCCCGAGCCCGAGATCGAGCCGACGAAAAACGAGTGGAAATGCCCGAACTGCGGTACGATCAATCAGAACTACGTCGGAACCTGCGGCTGCGGAGAAGCAAGACCCGCGGACGTCTCCCCCTTCGTAAGCTTTGAGCTTCCGCCCGACATCCAGAAGATGGTCGACAAGGCGGAAAAGGTCGAGGAAAGCAAGTTCGCGGTAGCCGAGGCCGAGGAAGAGCCGAAGGAAGAGGTCAAGGCTGAGGAGCCCGAGACAGACGAGCCTCAGGCGGGCGAAAACGAGTGGAAATGCCCCACCTGCGGAAAAATCAACCAAAACTACGTCGGAACCTGCGGCTGCGGACAGTCCAAGAACGATATTTAATACAGAAACGATTTCGGTCGGGTGGAAGCACCCGACCGATTTTTATTCGCCCTTGATCCTTTGCAGGGCGGATTTTTCTATTCTGCTGACCTGCGCCTGCGAGATCCCGATTTCGTCGGCGACCTCCATCTGGGTTTTGCCCTTGAAGAACCTCAGCCCGATTATCTTCTTTTCTCTCGGGGAAAGGCCTCGGATATTGTCCTTGATTGAGATTTCGTCTATCCAGTCGCTGTCGTCGCTTGTGTCGCCTATTTGGTCCATAACGTAGATCGTGTCGTTGCCGTCGGTAAACAGCGGCTCATAAAGCGACACAGGCTCCACGATTGCCTCAAGCGCAAGCACCACTGTGTGCTTTGGGAGCTCCATTTTCTCGGCGATTTCCTCAACGCTGGGCTCGCGGTTGAGCTTGTTTGTGAGTTCCTCCTTGATCTGCATGGCGTGGTAGGCGGTGTCTCGCATAGAGCGCGAAACCCTCACGGCGTTGTTATCGCGCAGGTATCGCCTGACCTCTCCTATGATCATCGGCACGCCGTAAGTTGAAAAACGAACGTCAAGGCTGCAATCGAAGTTGTCGATCGCCTTTATCAGCCCGATCACTCCGACCTGAAACAAATCGTCGGGGTTCTCTCCCCTGTTCTGAAACCGCTGGATCACCGACAAAACCAGCCGCAGGTTGCCGTTTATCATCTTCTCGCGGGCAAGCTTTTTTTCGCTTTCGGTCCCGTTTTTGATGATGTTCAAAAGCTCCTTTTTCTCTTTTTCGGTGAGCACCTTTAAATTCGAGGTGTTTACTCCGCAAATTTCGACCTTGTTATACTGCAAAAAACCGCTCCTTCAACAATGCTTTTACTAAAAGTATTGCCGCAAGGAGCGGTTATAATTCTTGTTTTAAAGGACAGTTACTTAATTTTTATTTTCACCGTCTTGGTTACTGTTTTCGCCTTGTACGCGTCGTTGCCCTTGGCGGTGATTTTTACTTTGATTTTGTAGGTTCCTTTCTTGGGCTTTTTCCACTTCTTGATTTTAAGTACGCCCTTTTTGGAGATCGTGAGGAATTTTTTGATATTCTTCTTCGCGGACGTAATCTTGAAGCTCACCTTTCCCTGAGCGTTTGTTACCTTGAAGGTCGCGGCTTTTTGCGCTTTTTTCTTTAGCTTTTTTGCCTTAACGGTCTTTGCTTTTGCGGTGACCTTTACGGGGTTAGCTTTCTTTTCTAAAACATTATCGAACGGCTCAAAAACGGAAAAAGCATGTTCTATCTCTAATACATCAAAATAATAAGCGCTGTTGTATTCACCGTGAGGAATCGGCTGAAAAGCTTGCGGTTTGATATTTGAAACCTTAGTGCCGTCCCAAAGCGTATCGGGGACAAAGGTATAGTATCCCTGCGGTCTGATAACGTCGAGGTACGCCGTACCGTCATTCAACAAATGATATTCATACGCAGGAAAATTTTTTAAAAAAATGTGAAACTTTTTTCAGACTTTTTGACACTACTATAATGTAAGCATAAAATTGGCAAATTTTTCAGAAGGAGAAAAAGAAAATGAAAGTATTATCAAGTGTATTGGGAATCGCTTCGGCGGCGGTTATCGCGGCTTCGGCAATTGTTACTCCGACTGCGGCGTCAGCCGCGGAGCTCGGACAAATCCGTCCCGCCGCGGAAACAGCGGCAGCAGACGAGGTAATGACCCTCGGAATCGGCGAAAAAATAACCTTTTCAAAGCCCGATAACTCAAAGCCCGTTTCCTATACCTTCACCGCGAAAGACAACGCTGTGATTTGGCTGAACACAACGAAGAAAAGCCGTGTAGAAAAAGACAGCAACGCTAATTGGGTCTCCGCCACGGCGACTGACTCTAAGGGCAATAAATTGGAGAGCTTTTTCAAGGACGGAGAGGATTATCAGGACATAAACTCCACCGAGTTCTTTATGACCAAGGCGGGAGAAACCTACACCGTCGAAGTCGACTCGTGCGGCGTAATCGAGTGGGAGCTTAAAATGGAGGAAATCCAAAAGGCAAAGCTCAACGAGATTTACTGCACCAATCGAGGCGAGTTTTCGTATTCGGGACAGAGTTTCATAAGCTTCACCGCCGACAAAGACGGTCTGCTCCGTATTGTTGTGGATTCGGTGAGCAGAACAGAGGACAGCGCGGATTACAGCTTCAATATTTCCGAGTCAGCAGATTTGTCAGACGATAATATAAATTCCGGAATCTACCAGTACCCTGTGAAAAAAGGACAGACCTATTACATCAGAAGCGAGACAATGTGGTGCTACTGCGATTTCCACCTCAGCTTGTCCGACACAATCAAGCTCGGCGACACAAAGCACGTAAACGTCAGCGACACCTTTTTGTTTGCTCCGGATCGCGATGTTACCGTAAAATACACCTCTTCCGACCTCAAGGGCAACAAATACGGCTGCGCCTCGATGTGCGTCTATGAGGTTAATTATCAGCCCCTCGAGGAATATAACGCTACTCCTTTTGAGGCGCGTGATTTCACCTTCTATTTCAAGGCGAAGGCAGGACACACCTACATCATCAATAACTACATCCTGATAGGCGAAGATGATTTCTCCTACGAAGGCGAGTACGACGTTCACCTCGAGGAAATCCCCGACAGCGAGTTTCCTTCCGACGTGAAAGAAACCGAATCGACCACGGTCAGCGAGCCCGAAAAAAAGCTTTACGGCGACGTTAACGGCGACGGAAATATTTCCGTTTCGGACGCAACCGAAATCCAGAAGGCGCTCACCGATCTTTCCGAGCTAAGCGGCGAACAGCTCAAGCTCGCGGACGTCAACGGCGACAACAGAATCACCGTCCGCGACGCCACCTGTATCAGAAAGTATCTCGCTAATTACGAAAAAGGCTTCGGCAAAACAGGCGAAGTTTTTAAATAATCAGAACCTATAAATCAAGCCTCAACATAAAAGGCGCGTAACCGAAAGAAACGACGGTTACGCGCCTTTTGTTGTGTGATGAAGCCTTTGAGCCGCTTACTTAACGGTTATTTTAACGCGGTTGTAGACTCCGCTTTGAGCGTAGGCGTAGACGAAGCATGTGCCCTTTTTCTTTGCCTTGATCACGCCCTTGGACGTTACCGTGGCGACGCCCGGATTTGACGACTCAAACTGAATCTTTCTGTGCGACGCGACCTTGCGCTTCTTTGATTCGGGGACGGCTGTAGCTTTGAGCTTGAAGGTCTTGCCCTTTTTGAGAGCTTTCTTGGTCGAATTGAGCTTGACCTTCTTATAGTTGCCCGACTTGCCGCCCTTGGTCGCGACGTGAAGGGTCTTGGCTGTGGATACCACCTTACTTCCCTTGACAGCCAAAACGAGGAATTTGTAGTAGGTTCCCTTTTTGAGCTTCTTTGATTTGATTTTCTTTAAGGTTATAGTACTTTTCTTAGTCGTTTTGAGCTTTAAGAAAGAGTTGAACTTGCCCTTTGTTTTGCCGCATTTGTTGCCGAAGATTATGTATTTTTCGGCTCCCTTGGGCTTTGTCCACGTGATTGTGACGGAGTTCTTCGTAACCTTCTTGACCCTTGCCGTAAGCAGTCCGAACACGCTGTTCTCGGGGTCCTTGTCGTTTTTGAGCTTGGAGATCGCCTGCTCCGCGGCTTTGACGTCCGCGCCGGCCTTGAACTCATCTGTTTTCGTCGGAGTTGCAGGCTGTGTCACAGGCTTGGTCGCAGGCTCCGCCGTGGTCGGTTCGGTTGCAGGCTCTGCCGTGGTCGGTTCGGTTGCAGGCTCTGCCGTGGTTGTCTCCGTGGGAACGGTTATGGGCTCTGCCGTAGTTACCTCGGTAGGAACGGTTGTGGGCTCAGCCGTTGTTGCCTCGGTGGGCTCGGTTGTGGGTTCAACCGTTGTTACCTCGGTGGGCTCGGTTGCGGGTTCAGCCGTTGTTGCCTCGGTGGGCTCGGTCGTGGATTCTGCCGTTGTTACCTCGGTAGGCTCGGTCGCGGGCTCTGCCGTTGTTACCTCGGTGGGCTCGGTCGTGGGCTCTGCCGTTGTTACCTCGGTGGGCTTGGTTATGGGCTCTGCCGTGGTTGACTCCGTAGGGTCAGTTGCGGGCTCTGCCGTTGTTGTCTCCGCGGGAACGGTTGTGGGTTCTGCCGTAGTTGATTCTGTTGGATCGGTTGCGGGCTCTGCCGTCGTTGTCTCTGCGGGAACGGTTGTAGGCTCTGCCGTAGTTGATTCTGTTGGAACGGTTGTAGGCTCTGCCGTTGTTGTCTCCGCGGGAACGGTTGTCGCGGGCTCCGTGGAGAGAGGCTTCCACACCGCCTTGATTACGGTGTCCGACTTTATTGTGATTTTGTCGCCCTTCGCGCCCTGCTCCCAGCGGTCGAACTCCATTCCCTCGGGAGCCGTGAAGCCGCACTCGGGAAGGAACAGCTCGTCGCCGTATTCAGCGGTGATTTCCTTCATTCCGCCAAAGCCGCCCTCGGCGCTGAAGCTCACCTTGTATGTGTTGACCGTCCACCTTGCGTAAAGTGTCAGTCCTCCGTTTATCTCCGATGTGAAATCGTAAGGATTTTTCAGCTCTTCGTCGGTATACCAGCCGCCGAAGGTGTAGCCCTCAGCCTCGGGGTCGGCGGGCTTCACGGCTTTTCCGCTCCTTACCACCGACTGCGATTCAATCGCTTCACCGTGTCCGTTGAGCTCGAAGTTAACGTCAAAGAATTTTCCTATAAGCGCATGGTTTGCGTATGTATATCCGTCGGAAATACAGACGACCTTCTCACCTGACGGCCTATATGATCCGATCACACCGTTTTCGGGCAATTTCAGGACTAATCCATCGTCGATATTTAAGAATTTGTTAGAAAGAATCGCAACATAGCCCGAGGCATCAACGAAGTTCACGCCGCCTTTTATGGAAAGTCCTCCGAGCGAGTATATTCCGAAAACAGATTTTCCGACTGTTCTCAGGCTTCCCGATCGGACTGTCATAGACTTATCCGTTCTGACGCCCGTCATGTTACCGAGGAATACAAAATCGCCGTCCAGGGTCAACGCCGCATCTCGAATCGCTATACCGTATTCTGTTTTGGCTTCGGTCATCACATAACGACCCTTGATCGTCAGATCCATTCTCTCGGATACGATTGTGCTCGAATAACGGCTCGAGCTTGTGGAAAATTCGTGAGACCCTTCAATGGTCGGATCATCGAGCGTAAGTGTGCCTGTTTCGGGGTCAAACTTCGCCTTGCCGCCGTCGCCGAGGATGTCGTCCTTGTTATCCGAGGTGACCTGAGTTGAACCGACCCAAAGGTCGTATTCCATATACTTGTCTCCCAAAAGCCTTATATCGGCAAGCTGGAAGGTGGAGCCCGAACCTACTTGGTTTATAGTCAGGCGATAGATTCCGAACCTCTTGTTTTCGGGATTCGATACTCCGAAGGTGTAGTTCTCGTAGTTCTTCGCCTCCAGAGCTCCGCTGTTTTCATATTCTGAGAGCGTCGTCCATTCGTTGCCGTTTTCGCTTCCCTCGAGCTTCCACGACACGGGATTGCGCCCGGGGTACTTTACGGCGTCGTTGGCTGTGGTGAGGATGTAGCCCTTGGGGATAGTATTATTATCCGTTTTGAATACTAATCTTACCGGGTATTTCGCGCCCGAAACGCACCATTTTGTTTGCTCGTTTTCATCGAGCATATTCACGGGACCCTCGTTTTTGTTGCCCGAGGTGCCCGATTCAAATGACGCGTCTGAGACAGAAGCTGTTGACTTAGTTACAGTGACGTTATCGTTTGGCATATACAGATTGACGGTACTGCCGTTTCGGGAAACAGCGCCCTTGTCCGCGATATAGGTTCCGTCCGCGCTCGGGACTGTCAGCGATATTCTATCCTGATTACCCGCGTAGATGGCGCCGCTGTATTCAATACCCGTCGAGCCGCTAAGGGACAAATCGAAGCCGTCGCCCTTTACGGTATGCGCGAGCTTGCCGATGTTTGTCCACGGACGGCTGTCCGAGGCTATTTTGTTGTTTGTATAATACACATTGGTGACGCTTGCGTCTCTCGGCTCACCCTGACCGACTCTATAAGGAGAATCGCTGAGGTCAAGGCAATTTTTGAGTACGGGAGTCGAGCCGTTGTCGCTCCAGCCCCATAGGGTGCCCGCGTAGATCTCGCCTGTTATTGAACCGCCGAACACACAGGAGCTCAGAGTGGTTTTTGAGCTTCCTCCGCCGTGACCGACAAAGCCGCCGCAGTGACTTTTTGCGCAGTTGATGTCAGCGTCGACAACGCAGTTTTCGATGAGGTTGTCCTTTGTGCCGCTGACGGCTCCAACAAGACCCGAGCCGTGCATATCGCAGTTAACCGTGCCGTCGGTTCTGAGGTTCTTTATAGTCGCGCCGCTTATTTGGCTGAACGGAGCGCAGAAATATTCAGACGAGCTGAGATCGAGCGTCAGCTTATTCATATTTCCGTCGAAGATACCCGCGAACGGATTTGTCGAGGTACCCGCCATAGTCGAAACGGTAATGGAGTTCTCAAGCCTGAATACCAAGCCGTCTGTTACCCCGCCTTTCTCCATGAAGCCTGTAAACGCGTCCCAATCCTGTGTGCTTTTGATAAGATAAGGCGACTCGAGAGTTCCGTCTCCTTCGATATCAAGCGGAGCCACGCGCTCAATCACAACTTCCTTTGCAATTTAGCCGTCGGAATTATAAACCGAGTCGGCGCCGTAATTGTGCTCAATTTTACTGTTTTCGGGAACGGTGATTGCCTCGCCTGCGCCGAGTTCAAGTCCGTATACCATACGCAGAGCTCCGCTGCTGTCTGATTTGCCTGTTGCAACCAGTTTTTTAAACCGCGGATGCACATAAAGCGAACCGCCTGTGTTAATACCTATATCACTGCCGTGAGTATTGAGTTCTCCGCCCTCGAGAACAACGCTTCCGTCGGAATAAACAGTTTCTCCTTTGCTGTACAGGGTAAATTTGCCGTCGAGTGTCAGCACATTCCAATACTTGACCGCAATCGCTATGTCTGATGCCTCTGAGGGCTTCATATGGTATTCGCCCTTTACAGTAATCGACATTTCAGCCGAGATCGTACAGGGAATCCCGCCCCACAAATTATGAGTGCTGCTGATGGTCGGGTTATCGAGCGTCAGGGTATTTGTTGAGGGGTCGAATTTAGCCTTGCCGCCGTCGCCGAGGATGTCGTCCTTGTTGTTTGAGTTTACTCTTGTCTCACCGACCCAAAGCTTGTACTCGGTAAATTCGGGATCCGTAGTTGTCGTCGGCGCAGTTGTTGTAGGAGGCGCCGTTGTCGTCGGCGCAGTTGTTGTAGGAGGCGCCGTTGTCGTCGGAGGCTGAGTTGTTGTAGGCGGCGCCGTTGTCGTCGGGGGCTGAGTTGTCGTAGGCGGCGCCGTTGTCGTCGGAGGCTGAGTTGTAGGCGGCTGCGTAGGAGCCTGCGGCTTAGGTTCAATTACGACATGAGCCGCGTGTTTTGAGGTTTCCTCGACAAAGACAGACTCCAGATTGTAGCTCGAATCGGTCTTTTTCTCCCATGCGGAGGGCTCGGTCAGCGTGAGGTCATCGCCGATTATCAGCTCATTGCCGAATACGGCGACATCCGACGCGCTTATGTCCGCCTTTAAAAGGTCGTTTCCGAACGTAAAGGCTCCCTTGTACGCAAGCGCTCCGATGAAGCCGTCGCTGACAGCGGTGAAGGTACCCGAGTTAACGGTAATACCTTTCAGCGAGTAGACGGCATAATCGGTTCCCTTGAAGGTAAAGTCGCCGTCAAAGGTCAGGTTGCCCGACGAGTATATACCGAACTTCGCGTCAGCCGAGGTCATCGAGTAGCTTCCGACTACCTTCAAATCGAGGGAGGTGTATATCTTTATGGTGTTTGAGCCGTTTGTATATACTTCGGGGATGGTGGGACTGCTGAGAGTCAGGGTGTTTGTTGAGGGGTCAAACTTTGCCCTGCCGCCGTCGCCGAAAATATCGTCCTTGTTCTTTGAATTTACCTGAGTTGTGCCCAGGAAAACATCATAGTAGGTTGTCGACTCCTTGTATTCGATAACAACGTGCTTCGCGTATGTTTTAGCGTCGAGGTCATATATTCCCTTAACTCCCAGATCTTCGTCTTTCGCGAACGCGTATTTTGCGGGAGTGGTGACTTTGATGTCGGTGCCGAACTCGATTTCTTTAGCCAGAAGGGCAGCTGTTCCCGAGGTAATATCAACCTTTGTAACTCCGCTTTCGACTTTGAACGAACCGTCGGTGGAAACCACTCCGATCTGACCTCCCGACTCGGCGGTCAGGGTTCCCGACTCGGCAGTGATACCATCCTTGGCGTTAACGGCAGAATGAGTGCCCATAAAGGTAAAATCACCGTTCATAGTCAGCTTTTTCTCAACAAAGAGGCCTATCGAAACATCCTCCGAGGACATATGATAGCTTCCCTTGAGGTTGAGGTCGTAGCTCGTCAAAATCTTGTAGGTATTTCCGTTGTTCGGCAGATTGCCTTTGATCGTCGGGTTATTAAGCGTCAGGGTGTTCGTTGAGGGCTCGTAAACCGCCTTGCCGTCGCCGAAAATATCGCCCATATTCTTAGAGGTGACCTGTCTGTCTCCGAGGAACAGGTTGTACTTGGTGACGTCGCTCTGATTCTCGATTATTACGTGGCGAGCGATTTCTCTTTCGGTATCAAGAATAAACTGGTAGTTATCTCCCTGAGCAAGATAGCCGTCCGTCGGGGTCGTTATTGTTTCCTTGGAGTCAATCTCAACGACCTTCGCGGCTATCGGATATGATTTTGACCTCGCGTCCAGCCTGAGCATACCCTCGTTAACGGTCAGAGTGCCGTTCGGGGCAAAAATCGCGGGCTGCTTTTCAATGGTTGATTTTGCTGTGATCGAGCCCGACTCAAGCGTAATATCCTTCTCCGAGTAAACGGAATACATTTCGGTAATAAAGCTGAAGGTACCCGAAAGGCTCAGGTTTCCCGAGCAATAAACGCCGCCGAAATCAACATCGTCTACGCAGGAAGCGGTGTAGCTGCCCTTGAGGTTGAGCTCAGGCGTTTTTGCTTTAATTAAAAAGTTCGAATCATGCTCCACGCCGTTTATCTTCGGGTTGTCGAGAGTAAGAGTGTAGGTCGAGGGGTCGTACTTCGCCGAACCGCCGTCCTTGAGGATATCGTCCTTGTTCTCGCTTGTGACCCTTCTGCAGCCGAGCCAAAGGTCGTAATCGACTCCCGAGTAAGGCTCGATTATAACCGAGTTCGCGAACTCCTTGCGGTCCTCGGTGAGAATGCTTCTCGACGAATCGACAAACTGCGCGCCGTAGGGTGAAGAAACCCTGTTGCCGTGCATCAGCATCTCGGACGCGAGCAGCGAGGTCAGTTTACCTCTTGACTCTACCCTTGTGACTTCGTCGCAAATCTCAATAGAGCCGTCCTTCGCGGTGTACATTCCCGCGGAATTATCATCCTCGGTGCCGATCGCGGTGAGCGAGCCCTTTTGAACAATAATATTATCATTGGCTACAACGCCGAATCTTTTGCCGATGAAGGTAAAATCGCCGTTGAGCGTCACCTTACTCCGGCACTGGAGACCGAAGTCCGACACAGCGGAGGTCATATAGGCGCTTCCCGTGATTGTGATGTCGTCGTTGTTTACCTGAACAGCTCCGCCGTCGGTAAACGTGGATTTTGTAAGCTTAACATTATTAAGCTTGAGCACGTTTTTTGACGGGTCGTAGCTGGCTTTGCCGTCATTCAGAATATTTCTGCAGTTATCGGAAGTGACGGTTACGCCGTTTACGAAAATCTGATAATTGATCGCCGCGAACGCCGTCTCAAACGGAATGATCGTGAACAGTCCCAAAAGCATCAAAGCCGTCAGCAGAACGCTCACTGATTTTCTTAAAACTCGCATTTTCTCTCCTCCTTATTAGATAAATATGCTGTCAATACGGTTACACAATAACATATTATCAGAAATAATTCAATAAATTTTGTGTATTTTATCAAAAATATTCAGCCGCCGAAAGAAAAACCACCTGCCGTATTAAAGCAGGTGGTTTTTTATTACTTGATTTTGATTTTAACTGTCTTGGTAACGGATTTTGAATTGTAGTTATCGTTGCCCTTAGCGGTAATGCTTACCTTGACTGTGTATGTGCCCTTTTTGGCTTTTTTCCACTTCTTGACTTTGAGTACGCCCTTCTTAGTGATTGAGAGGTACTTCTTTATAGCCTTTTTAGCGGACTTTATTTTGAAGCTTACCTTACCCTGAGCTCCCGTTACCTTGAAGGTGACTGCCTTCTGAGCCTTTTTCTTAACCTTCTTGAGGCTTACCTTTTTCGCTGTCGCCTTGACCTTGATCGGGTTATCCTTCTTCTCCGTCGTGACTGCGGGAGCCTTAGTCGCGGGCTCGGTCGTCAAAGCGGAGGTCGTCGCTTCGGTTGCGGGGGTCTCGCCGTAGATTTTGCCGTCGGAGGTGACTACCTTTCCGAACTGCTCGGAGGTGAGGGTGATTTGACTCTTCCACGTGTCTCCGTCGTAGAACTGGTACTGAACCGAGACGGGAGTTATATCCGCGGGAATCTCAGCCGTGTAGACGGGCGTGCCGTCAACTATCATCGGAGACGCGGACATCGTGTAGATGTGGTACTGACCGCCTTTATCGAGGACTACGACCTTGATCGTGCCGCTCTGCTGTTCCTTGCTCGGGATGTAGGAGAAGGTCTGAGTCTTAGCGGGAGCGGTTGTTTCCTCGGGCTGAGGAGTCTTTGTCTCCCCTGTGCCCGACTCGGCAGCGGTTGTGTCGGCGGGATCGGTAGGCTTTGAGAAGTCGGGAGCGGTTGACTCTGCGGGATCGGTAGGCTTTGAGAAGTCGGGAGCCGTCGTCTCTGCGGGCTCGGTCGGCTTCGTCTCGGCGGTTGTGTCCGAGGTGGTATCGGAGGTTGTGTCAGCCGTAACGTCGGCTGTTGTCGCTTCGGCGGCTTCCGTCGCGGAGGTCGTCGGCTCAACGTAGAAGCCGTTCTGCTTGGCGTAGCGCAGACCTTCGTTATCATCGTCGTCCCTTACAATGAGCTTGAAGCCGTCAACCTTTGTGTTCGGGTCGATGTAACCGAATGCAAAAATGCCGATTTTCTTAACAAATATTTCGATATTGACCGTTTTCAGGCTCGGGCAGTTGAAGAACGCGTACTCACCGATTTCTTTTGTGCTCACTCTGTTCTCGTAGCCGATAGTCTCAAGGCTTGTGCAGTTCTGAAAAGCGAATTCGCCTATCATATCCGAGGCCGTGATTTTGATTGATTTAAGGCTCGGGCAATTCATAAAGGAGTAGCTGCCGATGTCGCACGCGCCCGAGAAGCTTACTTCGGTTATGGTTGAATTACCCGCGAAGGAGTTCGCGTCGGCGAGAAGGACCTTCTTTCCGCCGAGCTTTGAGGGAACTCTTACGACAGAGGCGGTTCCGTTGTAATTGGTGATAACAGCGCCCTCGCCGTCGTCGGTGAGCTTGTACTCGTACTCACCCATAAACTCAAAGCCGTTATCCTTTGCGTACTTGTCGGCGGCGGTGTCGTTTTCGCCGAGGACGGTGTAGCCCTCGATTTTGACGGGGTTGCCGCCGTCCTCCTTATAGCCGAACGCCATACTGTCGATTTTCTGAACAGTCGCGGGAATCGACTGACGCAGTCCGATCGAACCGCAGTTAAAGAAGGCTCCTTCGTCGATTCTAAGCACGCTCGCGGGGACGTCAAAGCTCCTGAGCCCGCTGTTGTAGAACGCGCACTTGCAAATCCGCATAAGGCTCGGGTTTTCGCCGAAAATGACCTTTTCGAGCTTTTCGCATTGGTCAAAGGCGTACTCGCCGATTTCTGTAACGCTGTCGGGGATTGTTACGGAGGTGATCACGCTGTTGCCGCTGAACGCGAGGTTTCCGATTTTTGTGACCTTGCTGCCGCTGATTTCCTCGGGGATAACAGCCTCGGTGTCGGTACCTAGGTATTTGATGATTTTCGCGTTGCCCGTCGCGTCGATTTCGCACTCGAGATTTCCGTCGTCGCTGACGATCGTGTCCGCAGCCTCCTTAAAGGTGATGTGAGCGTTGGCGTTGGCGAATTCCTCAGCCTTGCTGCCCTTTTTGCCCTCGATCACGCAGGAGGTCATATTTTCGGGGCTGTAGCCGCCGCCGACGCGCGTGCCGAAGCCGCCCTCGCCGATTTCGGTGACGGAGGACGGAACCCTGACCGTCTCGATTCCCGAATTTGTGCAAAAGGCGTCTACGCCGACCTTTTTCAGCGAGCTCGGCAGAGTTACGCTCTCAACTCCCGAGTAGTAGAACGCCTGCCCCTCGATTTCGGTTACTCCGAAGGGAATGACCACGTGCTTTGCCGCGTGTTTGGAAAAAAACGCATTATAGCCGATAACGGTGACCTTTTTCGTGCCGATTTGAGCGGGGATTTTAACGTCGCTGTCGCTGCCGATGTACTTTGTGATTTTAAGCGTGCCGTCCTCGAACTCCTCGGTCTCGTAGTCGGGGTTGTAGTTATTGTACGGAACGAGAAGCCACACATTGTCGTGGTACTCGTTGTACTCAAAATACGCGTCGGTGAGTCTTTTATTGTTGAGATAAATATCAAGGCAATCGACGTCCTTGATATTAACCTCGCTCGTATAGGACTTGACCTTATCCGACCAGCCGTAGCCCGTGTCGGGGCTTACGACATAACGGATGTAATACCTTTTCTCGGGGTTGATTTTCTCGACATAATTCTCGGCTGACTTCGTCTTTCCCTCACCCTCGTCATAACAGAAGAGATAAGCGATGTCTCCGCCGCTCTTTATGCAGCCCAATGTTGTAACGTCGGTTTTTTCGTAGACTTTGTAGCTGAACTCGGCTTCGGTGAGAGATGTGTCGAGCACAAGGTTTTTTGTGTCGGCGGTAAGGTAGATTTCCTCTATCAGATTTTTCGGGCCGTTGCTCTCATAAGTAAAGCCCGTACCCTGGGTGTAGTTCTTCGCGGCTTCTCCGCCGACAAGGGTAAAGCCGCTGACCTCGGTGTAACTGTCGTCTTTTTTAGTGTAGCCGAAGGCGTGGGAGTCGATTGTATTAACTGTTTCGGGAAGGTTTACCTTGGTAAGCTTCGGGCAGTCGCGGAACGCGTCCTTCTCTACGGTTTCAAGCTTGGTGTCCTCGAGGTTGATTTCCCGTAGCTCGGGACACTCGCAAAAAGCAAAGCGTCGGATTTCGTTTACAGTCGAGGGCAAGGTTACCTTTTTGAGCTTGGGACAATCGTCAAAGGCGCCGATTCCGATAATCTCAACGCCCTCGGGGATATTTATCTCCGTCAAAGCCTTGCACTGGCAAAAGGCCTGTTTACTCAGCTCCGTAAGGTTCTTGGAAAGCTTTACGGCGTAGAGTGAACCGCAAGAGCGGAAGCAGTCCTCTCCGATGTATGTAACGCTGTCGGGAATTTCGACCTCGTGAAGATTTGTCCCCTGGAAGGCTCCGTCGCCGATGCGTTTTACGGTCGAGGGAATCGTTACTGTATTCGCGTAGTTATAATCGAACGCTTTGTTGCCGATAAAGGTAACGCCTTCCTTGATTACGATTTTATTAATTGTATAACGATATTCGTACCACGGAACGTCACTTGCTTTGTAATAATCAGCCATAGGACCGTTGCCGCTGATTGTGAGGGTGCCCGCGTCGTCGAGTTCCCACATGCAGGAGCCCGTTGTGCCGCTTTCGACTGCGTGAGCCGTAATCGGCGAGACCGCAAGCACGCTCAAAAGCATTAGCAGAGCAAGCAATAAGCTGACCGATTTTCTTAACATAAAAATCCACCTCTTTTTTATTGAAAAACGAAAGATAAAAACTGTTTTGAGCCGGCGAGAGCACCCCTTTTTAAAGGGGTACTGCCCGGACTCACTTAATTATTCATTATTCAATTTACCTTTTACTTAACCTTAAAGACGCTTATGATTATGAGCGCGGAAAGTATAACGCCGAGTGTTTTTTTGATGATTGCCATATTTTCCTCCTTTCAATTTTCCGATAATCAGCGTGACCGCGTATCAGACGCATATAATCACAGTATTTATATCACAACTCATAGTGTTTTGATATGTTTCCACCACAAAATAGTGCATAAATTTTTTTACCAATCTTTATGCATATTGTACATCACAACCTACATTCACGCAAAAAAACAGCAGACTACCCGTTTTTCAGGTAGTCTGCCTAAGCCTATTTTAGCTTTAACTTTATTGTTTTGTAAATCGTTTTCGAGAGGTAGCTTGAGTTGCCCTTGGCAATTATCCTGACCCTCACCTTGTAAACGCCTTTTTTGAAAACGCTCCTTTTGATTGTGATTACACCCTTATTATTAATAGAAAGCATTTTGAAGAGCTTTTTGGAGCTGTTCTTTTTTATGAGCTTAAAGCTGAGCTTTCCCTTGGCTTTCTTTACGGTGAGCGGCTTTACTTTCTGAGCTTTTCTTTTAAGCTTGTTGACTTTCACCTTCACTGTCTTGGCTGTGACCTTGAGCGTGTTCTTCTTCTTTTCCGTTTTCGGGGACTCCGAGGGCTCGGTCGGCTGAGTCGGCTCGGTCGCCCCGGAAGAGGTCGGCTCCGTAACTGCGGTCGATTCGGACGCGGTCGGGCTTTGTGACTCGGTCGAGGTCAAAGCGGTCGGCTCCTCAGCCTTGGCGGTTGCGGGCGCGGTCGATTCCGTGGGAGCCGCGGTCGGCTCCTCGGGTTCAACGGCGGGCTCGGTGTAGCCTGTCACAGCGCCGTCAAAATCGAGCTCAAAGTAAATCCACTTGTCGCTGTAAAGGTCCTCCTCCAATACGCCGCCGAGGTTTTTCGAGCGGCAGACGAGGATTCTCAGATACGCCGCCGAAAACGGCACGTCGATCAGGTCGCTTAAACAGATCGTCGGCGGGTTGACCGACTCAAGCGCGGAGATGAAGTTCTTTTCACTGTCGTAAAAAAAGATATTGTACCTGTAGTTCGGGTCAAATACAAAGGCTTTTACGACGTTGTAGTTTTCGAGACTGATGTAGTCGGTTCGGTAGTATCTGCCCGTGGTTTCGTCCTTGGGCTTGCCCGAGGTCGCGACGAAGCGTCCCTTTTCCCAGCTTATGTCCGTTGTTTTTGAAGCTCCGAGGCTTTCGTCATACGCCGAAAAGCAGATATTGAAGCCCGCCTCCAGCTTTGAGAGCAGAATCCCGCCCTTTTCCTCGGAGCGGTAAACGACGAGCCTGACGTACTCGGCTCCGTCCTTTATTTTGTAAGCCCGAGTGAGGTTGATTGTCGGGGTCTCCTCCTTTTGCAGGGCGGAGATAAATTTCCTGTTTTTATCGTAAAAACAGATGTTATACCTGTAGGTTCCGTTCAGTACGGCGGCTCTGACAGCGCTTATTCCGTCGGTTTTAATCAGATTTGTTCTGAAATACAAGCCCGAGGGGTCGTCGCGTTCCTCGCCGTCCTCGGTGTCGATACTTCCGACTTCCCAGCTGTAGAACGGCGAGCCCTTGGCAAAGGAGTCCTCTTTAAGACTGAAAAGACCGTTTTTTCCTTTTAAGACAACTCTCTGACCGTCAAAAAGAGCGTCGAGGTTCAAACCCTTTTTTGAGTAACAGACGACCCTCGCGTAGCAGGCGTTGTTATCAAACTCGCCCGAGGTCGAGAGAAACGTCCAGTCGGTGAGCGCCGAAACCCGCTTTTTGTCCTTGTTATAAAAAATGACGTTGTACGCGCAGTCGGGGTCAATAAGCTCAACGACGACCGAGCCGAAGCTCTGCACATTTATAAAATCGGTGCGTGCGTAGATTTTCGGCGAATCGGCGGTGTCGAAGCCGTTATCGGGATTGATAGCGCCGTACTCCCAGCCGTAAACAAGCTCGTGAACGGCGTCGCCGACACGGTATTTCGGCTCGTTGTCATCAGCGCTCGCGACCGTCACTCCGACAATCAGCGACGCCGAAAGAATCAGAACCGAAAGCGCAATTGAAATCAGCTTTTTCATACTGCCGCCCCCTTACTCAAACAGGACGCAGTTGGACAGGATTTCGTCCATACCGCTCGCTTTAATATTCGCGACCTGCTCGCTGTCGGTGATAGTGTAGCTTGCGAGCCTCAGACCCTTGTCGTGCGCGTAGGTCACGAACTCGGCGGGCGGGAGCGCTTTGCTGTTGTACTGCTGTAAAATTCCTTCCACACCGTTCTCGACAGCCCAGTCAGCCAAGGATATGAGCTTTTGAGCGTCGGTCTCCGTGGTGAGCACGGCGGTCTTTATGTCGCGCGCGAAGTATTTGAGCTCGGTTTTTCTGCTTGAACAGACAGTCACCCTGCCGCACAGTCCCCTGTTCCTTATTTTTGAGGAAAGGTCAGCGACCATTTTTTCGTTCCATCCTCCTGTTTTCGCAATCTTTTTGAGGTGGATATACGCGTCGCTCAGCGAAGGAGTCTTTGCGATATAGTCGAGAACCTCGTCGACCAGCGGTATGTACTGAGTCTCGATTTTGTCGACGTTCACGCCGTTGGTTATCGGGTAATCATGACGCTCAGCCAAAGTGAGCTCGCCGAGAGCCTTGTCGACTCCGCACATCTTTATCAAATCAAAATCGTGAAGCACATAAAGCGTTCCGTCGTTCGAGGGATTCGCGTCGAACTCGAACCTGTCGTAGCCGAGCTCAACCGCCTTTGAGAACGCGTAGAGAGTGTTCTCGGGAGCGTAGTCCATCGCTCCGCGGTGAGCGACGAAGTCGGGGTCTGACTCGGTGACGAAGAGCCTGATGTTCTTCTCGCGGTCGTAGAATCTGACGCTGAGCATGGTCGAGCCGAGCGCCCTTCCGTGAATAACTCCGTCCTCGGACACGGTCGCGATTTCCTCGTTCTCAACCGAAAACCGACAGCTTTGAGTGACGTTTTTCTCCTCAACCTCCTCGAGCGTCGCGCCGTTGTACAGCTCGTAGGTGTTAGTTACGGGCTTTTTAACGACGAGCTTTTCGCGGTTGTTGATTTTTACGTAGAGATTATCGGGCAGAGCGCCGAGAAAGTCGTCCTCCGCGCTCGCGGAGGGAACGAAAAGCGCCGAAAGCAGAACTCCGACAATCAAAACCGATACAATAATTAAAGAATGTCTGTTTTTCTTCAAAAGAATCCTCCTTCTTTTAATATCTTTTGCTATACCTTATATAATAACATATTTCTCAAAAAAAATCCACCACCGGAATCAGGAAACAAAAACCGCCTTGAATTGCAACTTAATCTTTGCTCCGCTTCAATAATTTCACAAAAATTTGCATAATCGGCGGTTCGTTTGCGTATTATTGCAAGAAAGCACACGCAACTTGCAATATTCTATTGACAAACTCAAAAGATTAGTCTATACTAATCTCATTGTTAACAAGAATAAAAATCGGGAGGAAAACTATGTGCGGAATAGTCGGATACGTAGGTCCGAGAGACTGCTCGGACGTGCTTGTATCAGCGCTCACAAAGCTTGAATACAGAGGATACGACTACGCGGGAATCGCGGTGTTTGAAAACGGCAAAATCGAGGTAGCCAAGTCCAAGGGCAGGCTCTCCGACCTTGTCGCGAAAATGGAAAAGGAAGGCAAGCCCAAGGGTCACGCGGGAATCGGACACACCCGCTGGGCGACTCACGGCGAGCCGTCGGACGTAAACTCTCACCCTCACTCGGGCAGAAGAGTTACAATAGTCCACAACGGAATCATTGAAAATTACAAGGACATCAAAAAATTTCTCATAGAAAACGACCGCACCGAGTTTCTCAGCGACACCGACACCGAGGTCGTCGCTCAGCTTCTCGACTTCTACTACGACGGAAACCCGATTCGCTGTATCAGAAAGGTTCTGCACGAAATCAGGGGCTCCTTCGCGCTCGGAATCGTGTTCGCCGACCGACCCGAAACAGTCTACGCGGTCAGGTGCGAATCCCCGCTGATCGTCGGTCAGGGGCCCGGAGAAGCATTCATAGCCTCCGACGTTCCCGCGATCATCAAGTACACAAAGGACTACTACCTGCTCGAATACGGTGAGATCGCCGTACTCAAGAACGGCTCGGTGAGCTTCTGCGACTTCCACGGAAGAATGGTTGAAAAGGAGCTCAAGACAGCCGACTTTGACGAGGACAGCGCCGAGAAGGGCGGCTTCGAGCACTTTATGATAAAGGAGATCCACGAGCAGCCCACAGCCGTCAAGACGACAATCACCCCGAGAATCGAGGACGGTCTGCCCAACCTCAGCGAGTGCGGGATCACAAAGGAAACGCTCAAAAGCTTCAACAATATTTTCATCGTCGCCTGCGGAACGGCGATGCACGCGGGAATGGTCGGAAAATACGTAATCGAAAAGCTCGCGAGAGTCTCGGTCACGGTTGACATCGCCTCCGAGTTCCGTTACCGCGATCCGCTTCTGAACACAGACGACCTCGTTATAATCATCAGCCAGTCGGGCGAAACCGCCGACTCAAAGGCTGTGCTCAATCTCGTAAAGGAAAAGGGCGCGAAAACCCTCGCGATCGTAAACGTAAAGGGAAGCTCCATCGCAAGAGAAGCGGATATGGTCATCTACACCCACGCGGGTCCCGAAATCGCCGTTGCCTCCACAAAGGCGTATATGGTTCAGCTCTCGGTTATGTACCTGTTGGCGTTCGAGATGGCGTTCGCGAAGGGCAAAATCACCGAGGAAAAATGCCGCCGGCTCACCTCTGAGCTCCAGAAAACCCCCGAGGTTATCGAAAAGGCGATCGGACTTTCGTACAACTGCCAGTACATCTCAACAAAGCTAATCACCGCCGACAGCCTGCTTTACATCGGACGCGGACTCGACTACGCGCTCTCGATGGAGGGCTCGCTGAAGCTCAAGGAGATCTCCTACATCCACTCCGAGAGCTACGCCGCGGGCGAGCTCAAGCACGGCACGATTTCACTGATCACCGAGGGAATGCCCGTTATCGCGGTCGCGACTCAGACCTCGCTGCTTGAAAAGACGATCTCCAATATCAAGGAGGTCAAGGCGCGCGGAGCGATGACGATCGTAATCTGCGACGACGAGGCGGAGTTCGACGACGAGGTCGCCGACCACATCATCAGAATCCCGAAGATCTCCGAAATGCTTATGCCGATGGTCGCTACGGTTCCGATGCAGCTTCTGGCGTACTACACCTCTGTAAACAAGGGCAACGACGTCGATAAGCCGAGAAACCTCGCGAAATCGGTCACTGTTGAGTAAACAACCGCTCCTCGGATAGAATATGAACTTTTAAATGTGACGGGAAAGCGACTTTTTTAGCAAAAATGCCGCTTTCCCGATTGTTTATTTATTTTAATTCTTTTTTTAGAATAAATCATTGAATCATTGTGTTATAATTGAGTTACTGTTTAATTTCGGAGGTAAATTATGAAAAGAACACAAAAATTTTCCGCGCTTTTGCTTGCGGGCGCTATGGGCGCCTCAATGCTGTTCGCGGGCTGCTCGGGCACAGAGAACGTTCCCACACAGGCAGGAGGAATCCCTCCCGTAGAGAACACCACCGTTCAGTCTGCTGAAAGCGATACAAGACCCGACGGAAGCATTATCAGAGGAAACACCTATCACGACAAGCTCTTCGCCTTTACTATGACACTTCCCAAGGGCTGGAAAGACGGCGTGTACATCTTCAATACACAAAACGAAAGCGGCAATCGTCAGCTTGATTTTGTCGAAAAGAAAAACTACGACAAGAACAAGGCGCTGGGCAGAATCTTCTCAATCGCCGAGAGCGAAAAGGAAGCGAACGGCGAGCAGAATATATCGCTCGGCTCAATCGTAAATTCCTCGGGTAACAGAGTGTACCTGACGCTTATCCCCGTCAGCGACGTTCAGTATGATATGAACTCAAAGAAGCTCAAGGACAGCTACTTAAAGCTCTACAAGCTCCGCGACAAGGCGATCGACAGCATTGTAATCGACGCTGCGGGCGAGTACGAGGCTCCCAAGGCCAAGAACTCAAAGAAGCTCAAGAGCGCGCAGTACGACCCCGAGGCAACAAAAGCAAACGGCAACGAGGGCGCCGAAAAATCCGAATAAGGAAGAACAACGGTCGGGATAATCTCCCGACCGAAATTTTTAGAAAAGAGGTCGCGTATGAAGAACAGAGAAAGCATATCGCAAGCCTTTAAAAGCGCAGGCTTTCCCGATACGCTCGCGTACAGCGTGCTGACCGAAATCGCGAAGGACAGAGCGCGCGAAAAGAGCTTTTTGCTCAAGGCCGAGGAGGACTGGGGCGCGGCGTTCGAGTACTCGGAATGCTTCTACGTCATTATCACGAGGGCTGTTTCAACCTATTCAAAATACGTTTCCTCACTGCCCGAGGACGAAAGAGGCGAAAAGCAGCAAAGCTACACCGCCCTGAGAACACTTCTCGACAGAGCATCACAGCAGTACCTCGAAATCCTCACGCTCGTCAAGAACGGCTTTTCCGACGGAGCGTTCGCGAGATGGCGCTCGATGTACGAGCTGTCGGCGATAAGCTCCTTCATATTAAAATACGGCGAGCCCGTCGCGGAGAAGTTCATCGAGGCTTCGGACTCCGAGGATCGCTACGACTGGGCGATGGCGAGCGGGATTTTCCCCGAAACAAAAAGACACGTCACATTCGGCGACATACTGAGGCTGTGCGATATCGACGCGGAGGTATGGAAGGAAAACTACACCGTCGCCAACCAGACGGTGCACGCCTCGCCGCAGGGAACCTTCGGCAGACTCGGCGAGCAGGACGGAAAGGAAATCCCCTCGCAGAGAAGCGAGTTCGGACTGTCGGCTCCCGCTATCCACAGCGCGAATACGCTGGCTCTCGTAGCGTCAATGCTCTTCTCACTCTACCCCGAGGAGGAAACAATGGAAGGGCTTAAGCTCGCCGCAGGCTGGCTCGACGAGCTGATTGATATTTATACAAAAACCCACGAAAAACTGTTCGGTACGGAAAACTAGCACGTACGGAAAACCAGCACAGGCTGCCACAAATATGTGACAGCCTGTTTTTTATTCCCCGTCGGATAATTCCAATACAGAATCATCCTCGAGCTTTTGGACATTAGAAAGCTTGCGCCTGATTTGTCTTGTACGGACACCGACGAGCTTGTCGAGCTCGGAGTTCGCCTGAGTGATTCTCTGCTGAGTCGCGACGAGCACGTCGTTGAACTTGTCGAACTCGGTCTTGACGGCTCCGAGGATGTTCCAGACCTCGGCGCTGCGCTTCTGAACGGCGAGGGTCTTGAAGCCCATTTGCAGCGAGTTGAGGAGCGCCGCCATGGTGCTCGGACCCGCGACGTTGACCTTGTATCTGCGCTGAAGCTCCTCGACCATTCCGCGGTTGACGACCTCGCTGTAAAGCCCCTCAAACGGGAGGAACATAATCGCGAACTCGGTCGTGTTGGGCGGGTCGATGTACTTGTCGCGGATGTCCTTCGCCTCGTTCTTGATGGTGGTGGTGAGATTTTTTGCGGCGAGAGCGATTTTCTCCTTGTCACCCTCCTCGATCGCGTCGCGGAGAGCGGCGTAGGTGTCGCCGGGGAACTTCGAGTCGATGGGCAGATAGATAAAGCTGTCGTCCTCGGCGGGAAGCCTGACGGCGAACTCAACCACGTTCTTGGAGTTCTTTTTGGTGGCGACGTTCTCGTCGTACTGCTCGGGAGAAAGGATTTCCGCGAGAATGGCGGAAAGCTGGATCTCGCCGACAATTCCGCGGGTCTTGACGTTGGTGAGCACCTTTTTGAGGTCGCCGACGCCGACCGCGAGGGTCTGCATTTCGCCGAGACCCTTGTAGACCTGCTCGAGACGCTGATTGACGAGCTCAAAGCTCTTGTTCATCTTTTCCTCGAGGGTGTTCTGTAGCTTTTCGTCGACGGTCTTTCGCATTTCCTCGAGCTGCTTGTTGTTGTCCTCCTGAATGTAGGTTAGCTTTTTCTCCATAGTCAGGCGGATGTTCTCGAGCTTCTGCTCATTTTCGAGCGAAAAGGTTTTCATCCTGTTTTCAAGAGCCGCAAGCCTCTCGTTCTGAGCCTGAGAGAATTGGGTCTGATTCTGAGCGATCATATCGCCCATACTCTTTACAGACTGCTGGGTCGAGGAGTTGATTTCCCGACGAAGCAGACTGAACTGCTCGGAGTTGTCGCTTTCATCCCGACGGAAAAGCCTGATAAGCGCAACAACAAGCAAAAGAGCGATAAGCGCGCATAAAGCAATAATAATGTAAAGTAAAGTATCCATAAAATTCTCCGACACTTCAAGTATATAAGTCCAAAACGGCAAAAACCGTTTTCAAAAGGATTAGCCCCAACCAAAAGACTAAATAAACCGTCAGCCCCGCCGTTAATGAACGTTTCCAAAAAACCAACGTTTCCAAAGGCGGCTTTGCCTGTCGGGGCTACCGACCCGCCGTTGATGAACGTTTCAAAAGGAGCAGCCCCAACCAAAGACTAAATAAACCGTCAGCCCCGCCGTTGATGAACGTTTCCGATAAGCCAAACCTCTCCAAAGGCGGCTATGCGACCCGAGGCACTCGGGGGGGTCAGGACATTAGTTTTACGAATTGTTCCTGCATGTAGGTGTAAACATCCTTGTCAACATCGCGGAAGGTGTAGCACTTTTCAAGATACTCGTCGCTCGGATAAACGAGCTCGCTTTCGCGGAGCTCCTTGTAGCTCTTCTCACGGGCGCCCTTGACGGGGCTCGCGTAGGTGATGTACTCGGAGTTCGCGGCGGAAACATCGACCCTCGTCATAAAGTCGATGAACTTCTCGGCGCCCGAAACGTTCTGAGCGTTCTTCGGAATACACATGTTGTCAACAAAAAGGTTCGAGCCCTCCTTGGGGAGAACTCCGACCAGATCCTCGTTGTTGTCCATCATCGTGAAAACGTCGCCCGCGTAGTAGGGAGCGATGGCGCTCTGGTTCTTCTCCATCTCGTTGAAAACCTGATCCATAACGTACTTTTTCAGCAAAGGCTTCTGCTCCTTGAGCTTCTTTGTAGCCTTGTCAATGTCGGACTTGGTGTAGGTCTCGGGGTTCACGCCGCAAAGCTGCATGGCAATCGCGTAAGCGTCGCGGCTGTTGTTGAACTGGAGAATCTTTCCCCTGAAATCCTTGTCCCAGAGATAAGTCCAGCTGTCGGGCTTTTTGTCGCCGACCATATTCTTGTTATACACAAGACCCGTCACGTTCCAAGAGTAAGGAACCGTGTACTCGTAGTTCGGGTCGTAGCTCATTTTCTTGAATTTCTCAACAACGTTCTTGGAGTTGGGGATGTTGTCCCTGTTGAGCTTTTGGAGCCTGTCCTCCTTGATAAGCTTTTCAACCATATAATCCGACGGGAAAATAACGTCGTACTGAGAGTTAGACGAGCTGAGAATACTGTAGAGCTCCTCGTTTGTCTCGTAGGTCGTGTAGTTGACCTTGATGTTGTACTCCTCCTCGAACTTCGCGATGGTGTCGAGGTTGTCGTCGCTGCCGTCGGCGATGTAGTCGCCCCAGTTGTAGACGTTGATTTCACCCTCGTAGCCCGAGCACGAGGTAAAAACCGCGCAGGACACAGCCGCGAGAGCGATCGTGAGAATCAAAGCAATTGTTTTTTTCATAATTTCCTCCTTATATTTTACGCCCGTTCACCGAGCTTTTTCTCCTCTTTTCTGTCTCTGAAATTGATGATCAGCATAAGTATGATAACCGCTATGAACATCAAAGCCGAAAGCGCGTTGATTTTCGGCGAGATGCGCTGATGGGTCATCGTGTAAATCTGAATCGAGAGCGTCTGAAAGCTCGAGCCCCTTGTAAAATAAGTGATTACAAAATCGTCGAGCGAGTAAGTGAAGCTCATCAGAAAGCCCGTGAATATACCGGGCATAAGCTCGTGAACAACGACCTTTCTGAACGCCTGCCACTGGTTGCAGCCGAGGTCAAGCGCAGCCTCGTAGGTCGAGTAGTCCATATGACGAATCCTAGGCAGAACGCTGAGCACAACATAGGGCGCGCAAAGCGTTATGTGAGCCATAAGCACCGTCCAGAAGCCCATCTGAAAGTGAAAGGCAATTCCCGCGAGCGTGAACATCAGCATAAGCGATACACCCGTAACGATGTCGGGGCTGAGGATCGAGATATTGCTGACGTTCTGAACGAGGATTTTTTTCTTTCCTCTGAAATTATTTATACCGATAGCCGCCATAGTGCCGAGCACAGTCGCGATAACCGAGGCAAGGATAGCGATAGCGAGTGTGTTCCACAGCGAGCTCATAATACGGGCGTCGCGGAACAAATCGACGTACCACCTGAGCGTAAAGCCCTTCCATACGGTGGTCTTGCCGTCGTTGAAGCTGAACGCGATAAGAACGATGATCGGCATATACATAAAGAAAAGTATGAGCCCCGTGTAAACCTTATAAAGCTTTTTCACGCCGCGATCGCCTCCTCGTCTCCGAAAAGGTTGAGTATGATAAGGAAAATCAGAATCGCGACCATAAGCACAAGAGCGATCGCCGAGCCCGTATTGTGGTCGCTCCAGAAGATTTTGTCGATCACGTCGCCTATCATCAGATCGTCGGTGCCGCCGAGGTACTGAGCCACAAGGAAGGTGCTCGCCGTCGGCACGAATACCATGGTAACGCCCGAAATTATCCCGGGGATACTGAGCGGAAGAACGACCTTTCTCATAACCAGGAGCCTGTTGCAGCCCAGATCCTCCGCAGCCTCGATCAGACGGGTGTCGATTTTCGACATAACGGTGTAAAGCGGAAGGATCATAAACGGCAGATACTCGTAGACCATACCGAGAATGACCGCGCCCTGATTGCCGATAAGCGTAGTGTGGATCCCGAGCAGCGAAAGCATTGTGTCGATCGGACCGTCGTTTTGCAGAAGGGTCATCCACGCGTATATCCTGAGCAGAAAGTTCATCCACATCGGGATCATAAAAAGCATTGTAAGAACGTTTTGAACGCTCTTTTTCTGCCGGCTCATAAAATAGCCGATAGGATAAGCCAGCACAAGGCAGATGAGCGTCGAGATAAACGCGATCCAAAGGCTTTTCAGAAATACTCCCGTGTAGCCGAAGGCGTTTATGAACGCCTGAAAGCCGAAGGCTCCCCTGTCGTCCGTGAAGGCGTAGTAAAGAATGAGAGCTATGGGAAGAATGGTAAAAATTACCATCCAGGCTATATACGGAATAGAGGGCTTTTTCAGTCTCATACCTCACCCTCCGCAATCTCGAAACGAGCCTTTGTAAAGTCGAATTTCATCGGAACATAAGTCGCGACCTGCTCGTCGACGTCGCTCTGCATAAGCCACTTCTGACGGTCGGACTCGAGGATGATCTCGTTGTGCTCGCCCTTGAAGATGACCGACTCGATGTAAACGTCGTCGAGGTGACCCACGCCGTCGCCCGCGATCGAAAGCGCCGAGGGAGGCAGGGTAATCGCGAGTCTTTTTCCGACCTCGAAGAACTGATTTTCAATATCGAACTCGCTGTCCTCGACACGGACGGTGATTTTCTTCTGCTCCTCGTCGGCGGCGATAACCTCCGCGTAGAAGGTGTTTTCGGTCGCGAGGAACATCTTGTTCATAATCTGTATATTAAAAGGTATAATCTTCATACCGATTTCTGAGCCGACGGGCGAGCAGTTTGTGGAGTGGATGATCCACTCGCAGCCGCGGCACATAACCGTCATTTCGTAGTGAACGCCCTTGAAAACAACGTCGGTGACCTCGCCAACGAGCTTCGCGTCCTCGGGAGAGGTGACCTCGATGTCCTCGGGTCGGATGACCACGTCAACGGGAGCGTTGACTCCGAAGCCCTTGTCAACGCACTCGAGCTCAACGCCGAGCACCCTGACCCTGCAATCCTCGACCATCGTGCCGTTTAGAATGTTCGCCTCGCCGATAAAGTCGGCGACAAAGGCGCTTTTGGGCTCGTTGTAAACCTCGGTCGGGGTTCCGATTTGCTCGATCGAGCCGTTGTTCATAACCACAACCGTGTCGGACATAGTGAGCGCTTCCTCCTGGTCGTGGGTAACATATACAAAAGTAGTGTTTGTTTTTTGTTGAATCTGCTTAAGCTCCCACTGCATATTCTTACGCAGCTTCAAATCGAGAGCGCCCAGAGGCTCGTCGAGCAGAAGAACCTTGGGGTCACAGACCAACGCGCGCGCGATCGCGACTCTCTGCTGCTGACCGCCCGAGAGCTTGGAAACCGAGCGTTTCTCGTAGCCCTTGAGGTCGACGATAGCGAGCATTTCGGTGACGCGGCGCTTTATTACATCCTTGGGAAGCTTTTTGAGCTTCATTCCGAAGGCGATATTATCGAATACGTTCAGATGCGGAAAAAGCGAGTACTTCTGAAAAACGGTGTTGACGTTGCGCTTGTGGGGCGGAAGCCCGTTGATTTTTTCGCCGTCAAAGAACACCTCGCCGCCGTTCGGCTCGAGAAAGCCGCCGATTATACGCAGGGTGGTGGTCTTTCCGCAGCCCGACGGACCCAGAATGGTCACAAATTCCTTGTCTCTGATATCAAGATTGATATGATTTAAAATAACTTCACCGTCAAACTCTACAAAAATGTCTCTCAAAGACACAATCATATCGTTTTTAGCCTGTTTCATTTATCTACCCCCAATATATTTTTTCCAATACTATAACAGATAGCATTATAAAGAAGTTTGAGTCAAATGTCAAGACAAATGAATCACAAGCTCGATTTTTTCAATCTGTGAAAAACAAACAGCAAATTGTACAAATTTTTCGTTCGTAATTGTTGAAAAAGGATATGTACTTTACAAGGATGATTTGATATAATATAAAATGATAAAGCACGTACAAGTGTTAATTTTAGAAAGGAGTTTTGAAAACAATGAAAAAACTCAAAGGTATATTGGGAATTGTTCTGGCTGCTTGTATAATTATGAGCTGTTTTTCGCTGGGCTTCACGGCTAACGCCGCCGAAACCTCAAAGGCGAAGACGGGTCAGCCTGTAAGCCTTCAGGACAATGTAGAGGACGGCGTAATCCTCCACGCGCTCTGCTGGAGCTATGCCGACATCGAAAAGAACATCCCCGCGATCGCCGCGGCGGGCTATTCGGCGGTTCAGGTCTCGCCTGTTCAGCAGCCCAAGGACTACAGCACCTCGACAAACGTTTCGGGTCAGTGGTGGAAGTTCTATCAGCCTGTCAGCCTCTCTATCGCTAAGAAGAGCTGGGCAGGCACCGCGACAGAGCTCAAGTCTCTTTGTACGGCGGCTCACAAGGCGGGCGTAAAAATCATCTGCGACGTTGTAACAAACCACCTCGGCGCTGACGACGACGCGGGTCCGACAAGACTCGCCGCGGAAGTAAAGACATATATGCCCTCCTTCTACGGCTCCAACGGCGCCGTAAAGGGCAACCAGTACTTCCACGATCCGTCCCTCGGCTCAGCCTCCGACTCCGACGTAAGATCAGTCACTCAGAAGGTAAGCTCGGGCTGTCCCGACCTCAACACAGGTAACAAGACAGTTCAGAACGCTGTCGCGGGACTCCTCAAGGAATGTATCAACTGCGGCGCGGACGGCTTCCGTTTTGACGCGGCTAAGCACATCGAGACTCCCTCGGACTCGATCTCACCCAACGACTACTGGCCGACGATCATCAGTCAGGCTAACTCTGCCGCGGGCTCAAAGAAGATTTTCTACTACGGCGAGGTTCTTAACACCGCGGGCGGCGGACGCTCGATCTCGGGCTACACAAACCTCAACGGCGGCAAATACAGAATCACCGACAACAAGGCTTCCTCCGGAATCAGAAACGGCGTAGTAGGTCACAACGCCGCCAACGCCGTAAAGCTCGACACCTCCCTCTCGGGCGGCGCTTCACACGCCGTAACATGGGTTGAGTCTCACGACACATACCTCAACACCGACGCGGGCAACACGACCGACATCTCCGACACGGACATCATCAAGGCGTGGGCTCTCGTTGCGGCTCACAAGGACACCACTCCCCTCTTCTTCGCCCGTACAAACGGTATGAAGATGGGTGAGGCGGCAAAGAACACCTCCTACAAGAGCGTTGCTGTCGCCGAGGCCAACAAGTTCCACAACAACTTTGTAGGTCAGGCTGAAAAGACAGGCTCCTCGGGCAACTTCGCCTGGATCGCAAGAGGAAACAAGGGTATCGTTATCGTAAACGTCAACGGCACGACTGCCTCCGCGAGCGTAAGCGGAACAGGTCTCGCCGACGGCGCTTACAAGGATATGGTCACAGGCGCTGACTTCACAGTCAAGGGCGGCACCGTATCGGGTAAGATCGGCGCTTCGGGCGTTGCTGTTGTAATGCAGGACGAGACTACTCCCGCCGTATTCGCCGACGTCGAGAGCGGCAACTTCTCGGGCAACACCCTCACTGTAGGCCTCTCGCTCGTTAACGCGACAAGCGGTACATATCAGCTCGAAAACTACGCTCCCGTTAAGTTCACGGGCTCGCCGAAAATCAAAATCGGCTCCGACTACAACTACGGCGAGACGATCACACTCAAATTAACAGCCACAGACGGCAAAAATACATCCGAAACAACATACAAGTACACAAAGAAAGAGGCTGCCTCCTCGGGCGTATACATCATCGTTCCCGCGTCCGCGGTAAGCTCGGCAGGCTGGAAGGCTCCGCTCTACGCTTACCTCTACGACCAGACAAGCGGCAACGGCGGCAAGGTCGGCGGTATGGTTTACAAGAACGCCGCATGGCCGGGCGAGCAGCTCGAGTACGACGAAAACCTCAAGGCGTACTATCTCGAGGTTGACGGCAAGAACGCCGTAGCCGAAAAGACAGTCACCGTCGACAAGTCGGGCAACGTAACAAAGTCCGAGAGCGCGGGCACAGTAGCGTTCGACCTCGCTCACTCAAAGAACACTCACGTAATCGTAAACGACTCCTCAAAGGACGCCGACGGCAAGTCACAGGGCAAGCAGTTCCCGCCCAGCGGCTCCAAGAGCACCCTCGACCTCGGCGGCTCCTCAAAGAAGCTCACAGCCCTCAAGGGCTCGGCGGGTCCCTCGATCTTCGTCAATACAACAGAAAAGCCCGGTCAGCAGAAGGACGTTCCCGCAACTGAGGTCAAGAAGGGCGGCGAGCCCGCGACCGAGGCTCCGACGACCGCAAATCCCACCGAGGCTCCCACAACCGAAAAGCCGACGGAAGCAACCGTTAAGCCCATCACAGGCGACCTTATCTACGGCGACTCCAACCAGGACGGCAACGTAAGCATCAAGGACGCTACCGTAATTCAGGAGCACGCGGCTAAGCTCAAGACACTCACAGGCAACGCTCTCGCGGTTTCCGACGTAAACGGCGACAGCAACGTCAACGTCAAGGACGCTACCTGCATTCAGAAGCACCTCGCGAAGCTTTCGGGCGCAGGCTACACAGGTCAGCCCTACACAGGAGAGGTCAAGCCCGCTACAGAGCCCAAAACAAAGGCTACTCAGGCTCCCGCTCCCACAGAGGCTCCCACTCAGGCTCCGACCGAGGCTCCCACAGAGGAGGCCACCGAAGCTCCCACAGAGCCCGCTCCCACAGGCACCTACACCGTATATGTAAAAACAAAGCTCTCATGGCTCAGCTCACAGCTCACCGAGCCCTACCTCTACGACACCGCTTCGGGCGAGAGCTATCTGCTCACAAGAGACACCTCTGTCGCTCCCTACTGCTTCACAGCGGACGTTCCCGGCTCCTTCGGAAGCGCGACCTTCTACAGAGCCAAGGCTCCCGCAGACCCCTCAGAGGGCGAAGCAGGCGGCGTTTACAACGTCATTAACGGCCTTGAGTTCTCTACGACAGACAACTGCTACACTCTCGAGGACTTCCCGATGGACGGCGACGCGGTCGGCTCAATGGGACCGTATGTAGCCGAAGAGGACACAGGCGACTCACTCTCGACCCTCTACGTCAAGGACGACGCGGGCTGGGGCAACGTATTCTTCTACGGCTGGGGCCTGTACGACAACAGCGACACAATCGCCTCCGTTAAGGTCAAGGACAACATCTACAAGATCGAGCTTGATCCTCCCCTCATCCCCGGAGTGGTCACCTTCCTTCTGAAGAACACCGCAGGCAACAAGACCTGGGACAAGCAGACGGATAACCTTGCCGCCGAGACAGGCAAGAATATGTTCGTGCTCTCCTCCAACACATGGGAGACCTACAGCGAATAAAATAAACCATTCGGTCGGACTTTTGTCCGACCGATGTTTTTTACCTTTTTATGTAAAATTACTCAAAATTCCTTTGACTTAACGTTTATAAATTGGTATAATATTATTAATAATACCATTCTGGAGAAAGGATTGATTACCATGAAAAAGAAATTCCTCGCTCTTGCGCTTTGCTTTGCGCTGGCGTTGTCCGTTTTCTCGCTTCCGATAGCCGTAAGCGCGGCTGAAAGCGGAAAAACCGTCACCGCGGCAACCGCAAAGGGCGACGTAAACCTCGACGGAAACTTCGACGTCCGCGACGCTACGGCTGTAAAGCGATATGTCGCAAAGCTCATAACATTGACGAACGAGCAGAAGAAAATCGCCGACGTCGACAAAAACGGCGACGTTGACGTCCGCGACGCTACAAAAATGCAGCGAATCATCGCTAAGCTCGACACCTTCCTCGAGGACGAGCAGACCCCGACCGAGACTCAGCCCGTAACTCAGACTCAGCCCGCGGGCACCTACACCGTATATGTCAGAACAAACCTTTCGTGGCTCAGTCAGAACGGCGTCGACCCAATGCTCTACGACGTTAACGCCGACAAGACCTACAAGCTCTCCGTTGACGAAAGCGCCGCGCGCTTCACCTTCAAGGCTACCGTTCCGACGAGCTTCTCAAGCGCTGTGTTCTACAGAGCCGACTCGACCTACGTTGAGCCCGAGAAAGGCTACAACCAAATCAGCGGACTCAGCTTCACCCCGGAGAACAACTGCTACTTCCTCGAAAGCTGGGACGACGCGACAAGCACTGCAGTAGGTCATATGGGAACATACACCTTTGAGCCCTACGAGGACAATGCCGTAAGCACGATCTACGTTCTTGACGACGAAGGCTGGGGCAACGTGTTCTTCTACGGCTGGGGCGAATACGACAGCTCAAAGACGATCGCGGGAACACCGATCGGCGACAACTACTACAAATTCGAGCTTGATCCCGCGCTCACCCCGGGAGTCACGACCTTCCTCTTCAAGAACACCGAGGGCAACAAAACTTGGGATAAGCAGACCTTGAACCTCGCGGTCAAGTCGGGCAAGAACCTCTACACCCTCTCAACCGACAGATGGTCTGTATACGGCTCCTCAACTCCCGAGCCGACCGAGCCCGAGGAGACCGTCAGAGTCTATTTCGCAAACGACCTTCTCTGGTATCAGCCCTACGTCTACGCGTGGAACACCGCCTCGCAGGACAACGGCGAGTGGCCGGGCGAGCCGATGATCAAGGGCGCGGACGGCAGATTCTACTTTGATGTACCAAAGAAATTCTCAAAAATCATCTTCAACGAGGGCAAGGGCGGCGACGGCAAGACCGACGACCTCGACGTACCGAGAACGGACAATATGACCTGCGACTCAAAGGGCAACTGGACAGCCCCCGAGGACACGACTCAGCCCGTAACTCAGCTCGGCGAGACGATAAGGGTCTACTTCGCTAACGACCTTCTCTGGTATCAGCCCTACGCCTACGCGTGGGACAACTCCTCCAACGAAAACGCCGCGTGGCCGGGCGAGCCGATGAAAAAGGACGCAAGCGGCAGATTCTACTGCGACGTTTCCCGTCAGTTCACTAAAATCATCTTCAACGAGGGCGTAAACGGCTCAGGCAAGACCGACGACCTCGACCTTCCAAAGGAGGACAATATGACATGTGACTCAAAAGGCAACTGGACGTCCCCCGAGGACGCGACTCAGCCCGCGACTCAGCTCAGCGACACCGTAAAGGTTTACTTCTCGAACGACAAGGGCTGGAAGAACGTCTACGCCTACGTATGGGACAACTCCTCCAACTACAAAACAAAATGGCCGGGAGACCTTATGACAGCCGACGCAAGCAGCAAACTGTATTTTGAGGTTCCGAGGCAGTATAATCACATAATCTTCAACGACGGCGACAAAACAAAGACAACAGACCTCGATATGCCCAAGACGAGCGGTATGACCTGCGACTCAAACGGCGTATGGACGGCGGCGGACGGCACAACTCAGCCCGCAACTCAGGCTACCGAACCGACTCAGCCCGCAACTCAGGCTACCGAACCGACTCAGCCCGCGACGACCGCCGAAACGGTCAAGGTCTATTTCGCAAACGACAAGAACTGGTCTGCTCCGAAAATCTACCTCTGGAACGACAAGGGCGATAAAAACGCAAACTGGCCGGGCGAGGATATGAAGAAGGACGCAAGCGGCAGATGGTACTTTGACATCCCGTCAAAATACACCCACGTCATATTCAACGACGGCAACAGCGCTCAGACAGCCGACCTCGACGTTCCGAAGGTGAGCGGACAAACCTGCGACTCAAGCGGAAACTGGTCGGAAGGCGGCACTACGCCGAGCACAGACACGATCAAGGTCTATTTCTCAAATGACAAGAGCTGGTCTACTCCGAAAATCTACCTCTGGAACGACATGGGCGATAAAAACGCGAACTGGCCGGGCGAGGATATGAAGAAGGACGCAAGCGGCAAGTGGTACTTTGACATCCCGTCAAAATACACCCACGTCATATTCAACGACGGCAACGGTGCTCAGACAGCCGACCTCGACGTACCCTCGGTCAGCGGAAAAACCTGCGACTCAAACGGAAACTGGACATAAACAAAGCCATAACAGGGCTGCCTGCTCGGCAGCCCCTCTTTTTTGTAAAACGAACCTGATCCGACCACTCCATAATATTCACTAAATAAACCCAAATAGCGAGAATAATTTGTAGAAAAAGTGTATTTTTTTTTGGACAGTTTTTTGATAAAATAGTTAGTAACGAAGTTTTGAATTTGAAAGGATGGATTTTATGAAAAAGAAACTTATTGCGCTGGCGCTTTGCGTCGCTGTCGCGATATCGGCTTTTTCTTTCGGCTCTGTCGCGAACGCGGCTTCAACCGAAAAAACTCAGACCTCCGCTTCCAAAATCAAGAGCGCGTCTGACTTTTCCTGGGACAACGCGTCGGTTTACTTCCTTCTGACCGACCGTTTCTGCAACGGAAACACCTCCAACGACCACTCCTACAAGCGCGGACTCACAAAGAGCGGCGGCAAGGCAAACGGTAAAGACTGGGCAAAGTTCCACGGCGGCGACTTTGCGGGTATCACAAAGAAAATCAACGAGGGCTATTTTGATGATCTCGGCGTTACGGCGCTGTGGATAAGCGCCCCCTACGAGCAGATGCACGGCTACTGCATGGGCGGTCAGGGACACTCCAACTCCTTCCCCCACTATTCCTACCACGGCTACTACGCGCTCGACTTCTCTCAGACCGACGCTAACTTCGGTACCGAAAAAGAATTCGAGACAATGGTAGACACAGCCCATAAGCACGGAATCCGTATCGTGCTCGATATAGTTATGAACCACGTCGGCTACAACAATATGGCAGATATGAGCGAGTTCAGCTACGGCGCGCTCAAGTCGGGCTGGGACAACCTCTACTGGAGCGAGGGCTACACCTCCGACAACTACCACAACTTCATCGACTACGCCTCAAGCGGCGACTCATGGAAAAAGTGGTGGGGTCCCGAGTGGATCAGAGCGGGTCTCCCCGGCGGCTATCAGGAGGGCAGCGGCGACCTCACGGGAAGCCTTTCCTTCCTCCCCGACGTAAAGACAGAGAGCGGCTCTCAGGTAGGGATCCCCGCGGTTATGAAAACCAAGTGGACAAAGGAAAAGACCCTCTCCAAAAAGCAGCAGGAGCTCGATTCGGCGTTCAAGAACTACGGACTCTCAAAGACAGTCCGCGGTCATATGGTCGCATGGCTCTCAAGCTGGGTTGAAAAGTACGGCGTCGACGGCTTCCGCTGCGACACCGCGAAGCACGTAGAAATGGAATCATGGGTAACGCTCAAGAAGGCGTGCCTCAAGGCTCTCCAGAACTGGAGAAGCAAGAACAAGTCAAAGCCCGGCGCTGACTGGGACGAGGACTTCTGGATGACAGGCGAGTGCTTCACCCACTATGTAAACAAGGACAACTACTACACCTCGGGCGCGTTCGACTCAATGATCAACTTCTCGTTCTGCGACAAGGACGGCTTCGGCACATACTCGGGCGGCGCACCGGGCGCGGGTCAGATCAACTCAACCTACGCCGACTACGCCAACAAGCTCAACAACGACGACAAATTCAACGTTCTCACCTACCTCTCATCTCACGATACAATGCTCTGCCGTAACGGCGACAGCAATATGTACCAGGGCTCCGCGTTCCAGCTTATGCCCGGCGCGATCCAGATCTACTACGGCGACGAGTCGAGCAGACCCCTCTCAAACACATATCAGGATCACAACCTCAGAAGCGATATGAACTTCAACGTCTCGGGCAACGTCAAAAAGGCGGTCGAGCACTGGGGCAAGGTCGGTAACTTCCGTAAGAACCACGTCGCTGTCGGCGCAGGCAGCCACAAGAACCTCAGCGCTACCTCGGGCACTGCCTTCCAGAGAAAGTACGACAAGGGCGGCGTAAAGGACAGCGTAGCCTGCGTAATCGCGGCAAACGCCAACACAAACGTAACTATCACACTCGGCGACACCTTCAAGGACGGCACCGTAGTACGCAACTTCTACGACGGCAAGACAGCCACCGTCTCGGGCGGCAAGGTAAGCTTCAACTCAGGCGCGAACGGCACAATCCTCGTCGAGGACAACGCTTCGGGTGACGAGCCCGCTACAGAGCAGCCCACAACCGAAAAGCCGACCGAAAAGCCGACAGACAAGCCGACTCAGGCTCCCACGGTAACAACCGTTCCTCCCGTAGGCGGCGACGAGCTCTACGGCGACGCTGACCTCAACGGCGTGATCAACGTCAAGGACGCGACCGTTATCCAGCAGCACGCGGCTATGCTCACGACACTCACAGGAACCGCACTCGCGGTTGCCGACGTAGACGGCTCGGGCACAGTCAACGTAAAGGACGCTACCTGCGTTCAGAAATTCATCGCCAAGCTCACAGGCTACGGCAAGACCAACCAGCCCTACTCGGGCGCGGTTCAGCCCGTAACTCAGGCTCCCGCGACTCAGGCTCCCACAGAGGCTCCCGTGACCGAGGCTCCGACAGACCCCGAGACCGAGGCTCCCACCGAGGAACCCACGAACGCTCCCGTTCCCGACGGCAACTACGTATACTTCAAGAACTCGAACAACTGGAACCCCTGCAACGTTTACTTCTGGTCCGACACCAATCCTCATATGATGAGCTGGCCGGGAGAAGCTATGGAAAACGTCAAGGACGACATTTTCAGAGCAGAGATCCCCGAGGGCGCGACGAAGGTAATCTTCACCATCGGCAACGACGGCGGCAAGACAGGCGACCTCGACATTGAAGGACCGAACAAAATCTACGACGGCTCGTCGTGGAGCGACTACACAGGCTGATAACTTAATATCCAAATATAAAAGCACTGCTTCGGCGGTGCTTTTTATAATGTAACGGAAAAAGACGGATATTGTTAATTCCCCACAAAAAAACCTCGTTATGTGATAATCAGTCATTGATTAAAATGATTGACAAAACGTCAAAATGTTATATAATAGAAGTACATAGGTTAGAATAGATAAATTATGTCAAGGGGGCGATGATAATAGTATTTTTAAGGGATATTATCAACGAACACAAGAGCTTCGGCAAGCGGATTTTCGTGCTCGCCAAAACAGAGCTCGTTAAAACATACAAGGGCGCGGCGATCGGTCCGCTCTGGGCGGTAGTAAAGCCCGCGTTCACGCTGTTTGTGTACTGGTTCGCGTTTACAATCGGTATCAAAAAGCTCGGTCACGTCGACGTCGAAATTCACAACCACGTCCTGAGCTTCGACCGTTTTCTGTTTATGCTTGTCGGATTTATTCCGTGGTTCTTCATCTCGGAGAGCATTACAAAGGGCGCGAAGGACATCCGAAGCCACCGCCAGTACGTAACAAAAATCAATTTCCCCGTCTCCACGATCATGACCTTCACCTCGCTTTCGAGAATCTACGTCCATCTCGCTCTCTCGATGATCATGTACGTAATAGTCGCGTTTATGTGGGGCACAAGCTGGTACAACCTGCAAATCTTCTTCTATATGCCGCTTATGTTTTTGTTCTTCCTGTTTTTGTCGTGGTCGACCGCCCCGATGTGCGCGTTCAGCCCCGACCTCGAAAACGCGATCACCTCGATTATGTCGGGTATATTCTGGCTGACAGGCGTAATCTACAACTCCTACGACCTCCCCGCTCCGCTCGACAAGATCATGCTCTTCAACCCCATCAACTTCTTCGTTAACGGCTACAGAAACTCCTTTTTGTACAACCGCTTTTTCTTCGAGTTCAAGACCGAGTTCTTCATCTTCCTCGCGGAATTTATCGCGCTGTTCATCCTCGGAGTGTTCAACTACAACCGTCTCAGAAAGAAAATCCCCGACGTTTTATAAGTTGAGAGTTGAAGGTTGAAGGTTGAAAGTCCAGGTCGTAAAGACAGGTTCATATCAGAACAACTCCTCTGCCCGACCGAATTTCTCAATTCTCAATTCTCAATCCTCAATTGAAAAAGGAGTATCTATGTCAAACTTTGATAATATGCAAAGGGTCGAGGTCGATATGACCTCCGAGCCGATTATTAAAATAGATAACGTCTGCAAAACCTACACCCTCTACAAGAGCGACCAGGAGCGTTTTTTCGCCTTGTTCAAAAAGCCCAAGAACCCTATCATCCACAAGGCGCTCGACCACGTCTGTCTTGAAATAAGACGCGGCGAGTCAGTCGGTCTTATGGGTGACAACGGCTGCGGAAAGTCAACCCTGCTCAAAACCATCACGGGCGTAACCTTCCCCGACGAGGGCACAGTCACCGTCAACGGAATGGTCGCGGCTCTGCTTGAGCTCACAGCGGGCTTCTCGATGGATATGACGGGCAGAGAGAACATCTACCTCAAGGGCTACATCCTCGGTCTCAGCGAGGACAAAATCAAGGAGATCGAGGAAGCCGTAATCGACTTCGCGGAGCTCGGCGACTACATCGACCAGCCCGTCAGAACGTACTCCAGCGGTATGAGAGTCCGTCTCGGCTTTGCGATCAACGTCAATATTTCTCCCGACATCCTCGTAATCGACGAGGCTCTCGCGGTCGGCGACGCGGCGTTCAAGGCGAAGTGCCGCAACAAGATCCGCGACATTATGGAGAGCGGCGTAACGGTGCTCTACGTCAGCCACAACGCAAGCTCCGTAAAGGAAATCTGCGAGCGCGCCGTGTATATGAAGAAGGGTCAGCTCCTCTTCGACGGACCCACCGAGGAAACACACCTCGTCTACCTTGTTGACAAGCGGACGACTCAGATCGAGCGGCGCAAAAAGAGAATCGCCCAGCTCGAAAAGAAAATCGCCGACGCCAAGGAGGGCGACGACGTAAGAAGAGAGGAACAGCTCCTCCCCAAGCACAAAAAGAGACTCGTCCAGTTCGAGGAGGATTTGGCTCAGTACACACAGGAGCTCAAGGACTACCGTCAGGAACGCTACGGCGACAACCCCAAGTGGACAGTCAATAAGCTTGATTTTTAGTTAATTGAGAATTGAGATTTTCGGTCGGGCAGAGAAGTTCATTTTCCGATGAACCCTTCTGCTCGTCATTCGTTCTCAACTTTCAACTCTCAACTTCAAAACAACTCTCACTTCAAAAACGGAGAATCTCTATGGAATACGAAGTAAAAAAGCTTCTCAGTCCGAATCTATACACCGACATATTCAGTATTACCGAGGGTAGTACTGATTTTTCGCGTTTTGAGAACAAAACCGTCCTTGTTACAGGCGCGGCAGAGCTGCTCGGAATCTACCTCGTCAGCGCCTTTTTGATCAACAACGACATAAATTCCTCAAACACAAGGCTAATCGCCCTCGACTCCCACGACGACATCTTCCGCAAGTACGGAAAGCTCACAAACCGTCCCGACGTAGACTTTCTCGTGAGCCGCGACTACTCGGCGCTCAAGGGAGTTTCTGCCGATTATGTTATCCACACCGAAAGCGTCAGGTTCCTCGAGAGCGACCTTGCCGCCGTGAATCTCCTTGAATTTGTCGAGAAAACGAACGCCCGCGCGGTTTTGAACTCCTACCGCGACATTTACGGCGACGTTTTCAACGGAAAGGACAAAATCTGCGAGGACGATATGGGCTACCTCAACCCCGCAAAGCCCGAGAGCAGGAACATTCAGGCTCAGAGAGCCGCCGAGAGCCTCGCTGTGTGGTTTTGCGAGAACAGGAACACAGACCTTAGCCTTTGCCGTTCGTCGCTCATATACGGCGCTACGGAGTTTGACGGCGAAAGCAAGCACGTCGAGATAATCACCCGCTCGCTGAGGGGTCAGACACTCAACATAAGCCCCACGGACGGAATCCCGCAGAGCTACTGCTACGTCACCGACGCCGCCGAAGCCCTGCTTACCGTTCTTTTAAACGGCGAAAAGGGCGAAATCTACAACATCTCCTCGGGCTACATCTCCTCACCCTCCCTGCTCGCGGGCAACTGCGTCAAGATTTTCCCCGACAAGGAGCTAAAGGTCGCCGTAAACGGTAACTTAAAGCCCGTCTCCCCCATCTCGCCGACGGTCAGGGTGCTCGATAACTCAAAGCTATGCGCCCTCGGCTTCACCCCAAGGGTGAGCGTTGCGGGCGGTATCGTCCGCGCCGCGAAGATAATCTCGGAGGTGATGTAAATGCTGATGAAGGACATCCTCAACGTTTTTCAGTTTGACTGGGCGTGCGCTCCCTCGATGACCGAGCTGCGTCCCGACGTATTCAAAAACAAGTGCGTCCTGATTTCGGGTCACAGGCTTGCCCTTGCGCTCGCCTGCACCATCCTCACCCTGAACGACAAGCTCGACCTCGGGGCAAAGGTTTTTCTCTGTTCGACCGACGAGTCCTTTGAAAGCACGCTCCCCGCGGGACTTAGCGAACGCGGCGACCTGATTTTCACCCCGACTCAAAGAATACTTGACATAAAGCAAAAAATCGACATAGCGATACACACCGCCCTCTGCGGCGAAAAAGCCGACGGCTCGCCCGCTCAGTTTGCCGCCGAGACCTCGGCGATCAAGCTTCTGCTCTCACTCGACGAAAGCAAGAGCCTTGAGCGGCTGATACTTCTGTCCGACAGCCGCGTCTACGGCAGGGCTCAGAACAAATACCGAGCCTTCGCCGAAAACGAAATGGGCGCGGTCGGCGTAAAGGACTACGGCGCCCAGCTCATCAGGATGATTGAGAGTATGTTCGCTGACGAAAGCCGCGAAAACCATCTGACTCTCCGACTCGGCTCGATAATCGCGCCCTCTCTTCCCCTTTACAACGGAGTCGAGGACGTTTTTGACGCAGTCGCGAAGGGCAAAGAGATCACTCTCCAAAGCACAGACAGAAAAATCTCCTTCATATATATGACCGACGTTTTTGAGTCGATCGTTTTCTCGCTAAAAAACAAGCTTAGCGGAGTCTACAACGTCGGCGACGACAGCCTCAACATCTCCACGGGCTCCCTTGCCGCAAAGCTCCACGACATTTTCAGCGCTGCCAAAATCTCAATGACCTCAGACGAGGGCTTTGAGGGCAATTCGCTGAGCGCCGACAAGCTAAGAGACAAGGGCTTTAAGACGATAATCGACCTCGACACCGCCCTCGAGCTCGCCGTTATGAGCCGCTCGGACAGCGACGTGTCGGACTTCCGTTTCCCTCACGAGCACAAGGGCAGACTCAGCTCGATCCAGGAAATCCTGATGGCGTATCTGCTCGAGGTTGACCGTATCTGCCGCAAGCACAACATCCGCTGGTACCTCGGCGGCGGAACGCTCCTCGGCGCAGCGCGTCACAAGGGCTTCATCCCGTGGGACGACGACGTTGATATAATGATGCTGCGCGAGGACTACGACAAATTCCTCGAAATCGCGCCCGACGAGCTCCCCGAGGGTATGAAGCTCTACGACCCCAAAAAGGACAAAACCTACAACTACTGCTACGCGAAGCTCAGAATCAGCGGAACCGTTTTCGCGACCGACTTCTCAAAAAACCACAAGGGAATGGACAACGGCTTTGCGTTCGACATATTCTGTCACGACAAAACCGCGAACTCCAAGCTCGGTCAGAAAATCCACAGTAAGCTGACTCTGTTCTGGCTCGCGTGCGTATTCAACAAGTGGAACCACCGCAAGGCGCAGAACGACAGTAAGCTCCAGTCGGTTATCACGAACTTCTGCAAGAACATATTCCCCCTGCGCTTCTCAACAAGAATGCTTCTCTTCACGCTCGAAATGTTCAAGCACAAGAAGAACGCGAAATACCTCTACGACGGAATGGGCAAAAGCGTCCACAAGGGCGGCTTCGACAAAACCTTCCTCGACAACGAGATCCGCGTCGAGTTCAACGGCTACCCAATGCCCGTCCCCGCAAAGTACAAGGAGTACCTCACCAACCACTACGGCGACTTTATGGAGCTGGCCCCCCTGAGCACACGCCTGATGGGTCACGAAATAACCCTCAGCGACCTAGCCGAATACGCCGACTTCCAAATCTCCAACAAAACTTTATATTGACAACTCAGCCGTTTTTTGATATAATAATATAGTTCAATAAGCAGGTATAGCGGAATTGACAGACGCGCACGGTTCAGGTCACGCCACGTCTGTGTAAAATCAAAAGTTAATATATTATAAGTTTTGGCAGGGTATTTACCCTGTTGAGATAAATTTGCGGATATGGCGGAATTGGCAGACGCGCATGGTTCAGGTCACGCCACTTCTGTGTAAAATTCAAAAAGTAAATATTTTATAGATTTTGGCGGGGTATTTACCCTGTTGAGATACATTTGCAGGTATGGCGGAACTGGCAGACGCGTACGGTTCAGGTCCGTATGGAAATTGCTTCCATGCAGGTTCAAGTCCTGTTACCTGCACCATAATCCCACTCTAATTCTGATACAATGGTATCGGGTAGAGTGGGATTTTTCTTTTGCACCCCATACTTCCTAAAAATGCCTGTTTTCAAGGGCTTTTTAGGCTACAAACACACGATAGTCTTGTCGGAATAGAACTCAAAAGCCTCGGTGGAACGTTCTCCATCGAGGCTTTTTTGCGTTTTCAGGGCTAAATTGTCAAAAGCTATCGTGTGTTGAGTCGGGTAATCGTGTGTCGTGTGGGGGCTATCGTGTGTATTGTCAGGGTTATCGTGTGTCGTGTTGAATTACCCCTCCAATTAAGGGCTTCCGGGACTCCGCTGAATTTCACAGCAGAGCTTCGGAAGCCCTTTTTTTGTTTATAAATATGTGCTATGGAAAAAACTCTGCGACTATAGCGTTGAGCTGTGCAGCAATTTCAGAGAAATCCCGGTTCAAATCAAGCGTTTTTACGCTGATCTTATTACCGCTCATCTGATAGCTGTTGTCAGGCTGAATTGCTTCATCGGTTGCTGCATACAGAAGCATTCCGGATACCTTATGCGGTTCTTCTCCAAATTCTGTATCTTTATTTTTACGTAGGTAAAGATTTGGTACAGATTGTTTGAATGGAGTGTGTGAACATCATATTGCGTCTGCGTAGTGTGAGTATAATATTTCGCATCGATTATAAGCACATCTTTGCCTCTGGTCAGCATGATGTCGCTCTGCATAACTGGGAGCATTGTGCCAATGCCATCATCCAGAGCCCACGGAATCTGTGACGCTGCGGCGCGTACTTGCGGGCACTCTTTTGCATAGTATTCGAGAATAAATTTCTCATACAGCCGGTTCATCCGCTGCTCATCGACAAAGGATGCCAGCTTATAATCTCCGGTGTCCGTCGTCAGAAGCATCCCTTCCAGAACGAGCTGACATAAGCTAATGAGCATACGATAGGTATTATTGTTCCTCTGAAATCGAATGGCCGACCACCGAATTGTGGTTGGATCGATTGTGTCAACATTCGAGAAAAACAACATTTCTTTTTTTAAATCGCTTTTGTACTCCTGATTTACTCTCGTGTGTCGGAGCAGAAGCATAACGGTCGTTTTCAGTATCTGATTTAGGAGATTGTTTTCTGAAAGCTCGTCATACTCACAGGTCAGTACTCGCTTTCTGTCAAGGCGGTTCTGAATAGTACCCGGCATATCGATTTTGCCACGGACTACAGCAACATCTTCTTTCCGATTCAAATACTCCCGGTAAAGCCCTTGCTTTAACTGTCTGCCTATGCCCTTCGCCAAAATCGCAGCGAAGAGATTATGCATATTCTCGAACTCTTCGGTAGCAACATCCTCATAACCACCTTGATTCAGCGTTGTGAACGCATACGAAAGCATATAGTATATGTTCTTTATGAAGATGCTTTTGTCTTTAATCATTGAAACACACCTTGCAGGATGTTCTCCCAACGCTGGAGCTTATTTGCGTCGTCGAACCAGTATTCACTAAGCATTGGAAGAATATCATAATCAACGATGGAGTGCAACC
>JAFNSO010000092.1 GCA_017384945.1 Ruminococcus sp.
GGCTGGGACTGCCCGTCCGTCGATTGCATTATCGTGCTTCGTCCGACCAAGGTCAGGAGCCTATACTGTCAGATGGTCGGCAGGGGAACGAGGCTTTGCGAGGGCAAAAGCGAGCTTCTTCTGCTCGACTTTCTGTGGCACACCGAGCGTCACGAGCTTTGCCGACCTGCTCACCTTATATGTAACAACGAGGAAGTTGCCCGCAAAATGACCGACAATATGGCTCAGGAGGCGGGCGCTCCCGTCGATATTGAAACAGCCGAGCAACAGGCGAGCGAGGACGTCGTCGCTCAGCGTGAGCAGGCTCTCGCCGATAAGCTCAGCGAAATGAAAAGCCGAAAGCGAAAACTCGTCGACCCGCTTCAATTCGAGATGTCGATTCAGGCGGAGGACTTGGCGGACTACGTTCCCTCGTTCGGTTGGGAAATGGCTCCGCCGTCCGAAAAACAGCTCAAAGCCCTTGAAAAATTCGGGATTTTCCCCGATTCAATCGAAAATTCGGGCAAAGCCGCCCTCATTCTCAACAAGCTGCAAAAGCGCAGAGACTCAGGGCTTACAACTCCGAAACAAATCCGTTTTCTCGAGGGAAAGGGCTTTGAGCACGTCGGAACGTGGCAGTTTGAGACCGCCCGCAGGCTAATCAGCCGAATCAAAGCCAACGGCTGGCGGTTGCCCTACGACATAAATCCCTTGACCTACAGAGGGGAGGATGATTTATTTGAATAAAATCCTTGAAATGCTCGAATTTATCGACCCCGCTCGGCTCGATTATTCCGAATGGCTAAGCGTCGGAATGGTGCTCAAGCAGGAGGGCTTTGACTGCTCCGTGTGGGAGGATTGGTCAAGGAAGGATCCCGCGCGTTATCATTCGGGCGAATGCGAAAGCAAATGGAAGGGCTTCAACGGCTCGTTGACCCCCGTGACAGGCGGTACCCTTTATCAAATGGCGCTCCAATTCGGCTACACTCCGCCCGTCGGCTCGGTCGACGAGGCTATGAGCTGGAACGACGAAATCGCCCGCGACCGATTAAGAGTTATCGAAGGCGTTGAGGCTCAGCCGCTTAACATCCCCGAAAGCTGGAGCCCCCGCGAGCAGCTTATCGATTATCTCAATGCGCTGTTTGATTCCGAGGAATACGTCGGCTACGTGACCGAAAGCTGGCAGAACAGCGAGGGAAAATACCTTCCCTCAAAGGGCTGTTATGACAGAACCGCGGGACAGCTCATTAACGAGCTCAAAAACCTCGGAAACGACGATATCGGCGCTGTTTTCGGCGATTACAAGGAGGAGGTCGGGGCGTGGATCCGCTTCAACCCACTCGACGGCGCGGGAGTCAAAAACGAAAACGTGACCGAATTCCGCTTTGCTCTCGTCGAGTCCGACAACATCGACATCGAAACCCAGAACACCATTATTCGGGAGCTCGAGCTTCCCGTCGCGGCGCTCGTTTACTCGGGAGCGAAATCGATTCACGCGATCGTCAGAATCGAGGCGAACGACTCGAAGGAATACGCCGAGCGCGTCAAGTATCTTTATAAGGTTTGCAACAAAAACGGCTTTAATATTGACAAGCAAAACAAAAACCCTTCCCGCCTGAGCCGAATGCCCGGGGTTATAAGAGCGGGCAAAAAGCAGTATCTCCTTGCGACGAACATCGGTAAAGCAAGCTGGGAAGAGTGGTATGAATACATCGAAGGTATCAACGACGACTTGCCCGACATTGAGTGTTTTGCCGACATCGCCTACAATTTGCCCGAGCTCAGCCCCGAGCTTATCTGCGGAGTCCTGCGTCAGGGTCATAAAATGCTTTTGTCGGGTCCTCCGAAAGCAGGAAAGTCGTTTGCTCTGATTGAGCTCGCGGGAGCGATAGCCTCGGGCGGCGAATGGCTCGGCTTTCAATGCGCAAGGGGAAAAGTGCTTTATGTCAATTTTGAGATTGACCGCTCCTCCTTCCTGCACAGAGTGGACGATGTTTGTGCCGCGAAAGGAGTTGACCGCTCTTTCTTCAAAAATATTGATTTTTGGTCATTGAGAGGTATGTCGGTACCGATGAATCAGCTAACGCCTAAGCTTATCCGCAGGGCGATAAAAAATAAATATATTGCCGTAATCATAGACCCGATTTATAAGGTTATCACAGGCGACGAAAACAGCGCGGAGGAAATGGCAAAGTTTTGCAATGAGTTTGACAAAATCGCTCACGACCTTCATTGTGCCGTAATCTATTGCCACCACCATTCAAAGGGGTCTCAAAGTTGGAAAAGCGCTATGGACAGAGCCTCGGGCTCGGGAGTCTTTTCCCGCGACCCCGACGCGCTTCTTGATATGCTCGAGCTCTCAATGGATTCGGTCGAACTCAGCGAGGATGATGAGATAGGCAGCGGTGAAACCGCTTGGCGAATTGAAGGTACCCTCCGAGAGTTCCCCTCATTCAGCCCCAGAAACATCTTTTACAAGTTTCCTATCCATTATGTGGATGATGAAAGAAAACTTGACAGAGCACAACCAAAGGGCAGTATACAGGGCAAGGGTAAAGCCTCTGAAAACTACAAAGAAAAGAAGTATCAGACCGACCTCGATAATCTTATTGTTGCGTTCAACAACATAAAGAATCCTCAATTGAATGCGGTAACGGTCAAACAGCTCGCGGATTATCTGAAAAAGAGTTCTCGTACTATATATCGTCTAGAAGCTTTTCAAGAGAATTTTGAAAAACTCGAAGAGGCTAACGGCTTATATAGGCTCAAAGAAAGCGATAATTTTCAGTGACGACAAATACGAAAAATGACGTGTCTGTCATCGTGACAGACAAAAGCTATTAATATATATATGTCTTTCCTGCGGAACCGACAGTCTCGCACGTGTATGTGTTGGGGGGCTCAAGAGCCGCCCCCCACACATCATACACACGCGACACGGAGACCCCCGCGCAGGAAAGACGAAAGGAGAACGATGTCACAGCACTTTTTTATTCCGATGAAAACCCCGACGATTACTTTTCAGAAAAAGCGTCTCGGTACCCGCAAGAACGGGAAGGCTTATATTTATTCCGACGACAGCGTCAGGGAGGTAAAGGCGAGCCTGCTTTCAAGGCTTGCTCCTTTTGTTCCCGAGCGACCGTACAGCGGCGCTGTGCTCCTGCTCGTCAAATGGCTTTTCCCGCTAAAGGGCAACCACCGAGACGGCGAGTATAAAATCTCAAAGCCCGACACCGACAACCTCGAAAAGCTTTTGAAGGACATAATGACGGAGCTGGACTTCTGGAAGGACGACGCTCAGGTGTGCTCCGAGCACATAGAAAAATTCTGGGCGGCAAACTCGGGAATCTTTATTCAGATCGAGGAGATAAACAATGGAGCTTAACCGCGTCAAATTCAACCTTAACCGTGAGGTGATGTACGGCGGCACGCGGTACCTTCTCGACTCCGTTATCCTCAGAAAACACAAAAGGACAAATATGTTTTACTACCAAGCTGAGCTCAAGGACCTCAAAGCTCGCTCGCTTTTAGTCTGCGACCTCGGCAAAATCGAGGAGATAAAGTCGTGAGTACCGTATGCGCCCGCTGCCTGCGCCCATATCCCGAGGGCAGACCCTACTACAGACTTTGCCCCGAAACTCAAAAGACGGTCTGCGTCTACTGCTGCCGCAAATGCAGCCGTCACACAAAAACAAACGGAATCCCCGGAGAAGGATGTGAGCTTCTTGATAAACTACGAGCAAATCGCTCGCGAAAACGAAAAAGACGCCGAAAGGCTGAAACGGATAATAGACAAATACAAATCCGAACTTAAAAACCGAAAAATAAACCGCGAAATGCTGAACAACAAAATATATAAGCTCGATCTTATCTACGCCCAACTGATAGGCACCGCGGAAAATATGAGGAGGAGAGGAAACAATGAGCGTACTGATTAAGGGGATGGATATACCCGGCGCAGATGAAACTACGATTTGAAAAGGAGTAAAAAGCTTATGAGTAATGAAGCCAAAAGCCTTAGATGGCTCGCAGATATGTTTCCATACATAGAAAACCCAAAAGACGCCGCAGAAAAGATGAATAATGCTATCCATATTTACGCAACGAATGGCGCTGACAAGATAGAACAATTAGAAGAAAATATTTCTATGATGATTGATAATATGAGGTGAAGAAAATGCCAACTTGTAAAGATTGTATTCACGTCGACGTGTGCAAAAAAATGATGGTGGAAGCTCCTGAGGTGCACGAACCGTGTCAATATTTCAAAGACCGCTCAAAATTCATTGAGTTGCCGTGTGGATTAGGCGATAAGGTTTTCTATTTTGACACGGCTGGAAGAATTTATGAACAAACGATTTTCCAATTTATTTATGGCGGAACAGGGTTAAAGTTAGATTCTGACGTGATGTTTGATAGTGAATTAATTGGTAAGAGGTTTTTCCTGAGCCGAGAAGAAGCCGAAAAAGTATTGAAGGAGCGTGATAATTTTGACCCCCGAGCTGATTAAGAGTTACATAAAGCTCGAGTATGAGCTCGACGATTTGGTCGAGGAGATAAAGCGGATTCGCGGTCAGAGGGCGGTCTCGGTTGTGAAGGGCTCTTGTCCCGATTATCCGTACACCGAGCACAGCGTCAAGGTCAGCGGATATAAAGACGACGCGATTTCACAGCTTATGTCGCTGCTCGAAAAGCGCGACAGGCTAAAGGCTCAGATGTCGGAAATCCGTCAGTTTGTCGATTCTATCCCCGACGTAAAGGTAAGGCGGATCGTAAAGCTCCGCTATATCTACGACAAATCGTGGAACGAAATCGCCGACAGACTCGGCAAAAGGAACACCGAAAACAGCGTCAGAAAAATTTGCGAAAGATTTTTAAAAAAACTTTGAAAAATTTGCGAAAGATTTTTAAAAAAACTTTGAAAAATGACCGCTTTGTCCGATATGTCCGATTTTCGTGTGATATAATTACAATAGACAAATTAGAGCTTTTCATTGTGTTCATAGATATTCCTTGATTTTTTAAGGCAAGCCGTCCTCGCTTGAGGGCGGTTTTGCTTTGCTCAAAAAGGGGGTGAGCGTTTGACAAAGAAACAAAAGAGGTTCGTCGAAGAGTATCTGATTGATCTCAACGCGACTCAGGCGGCGATCAGAGCGGGTTATTCGCCTGATACGGCAAAGGAGATCGGTTGTGAAAACCTCACAAAACCTAACATAAAAGCAGCGGTTGACAAAGTCCTCGCCGAGCGTTCGCGCCGAACGGGGGTTACTGCTGACCGTGTAATATTGGAGCTTGCGCGAATTGCTTTTTGCAACGCGTGCGACGTTATTGACCGCGAGACCGGGCAAGTTTTGTCGGACGCAAGCCGCGACGATCTTGCCGCCGTGCAGTCTATAAGAGTCAAAAGCGGCGAGGCGTTTAACGAATACGAGGTCAAGCTCGCCGATAAGCTAAAGGCTCTCGATATGCTCGGCCGTCACCTCGGAATGTTCAAAGAAAAGCTCGAGCTCAGCGGAGCGCTTGAAGTCGAGAAGGACAAGCTCTCCGAGCTCCTTGAGCAAATGAATGAGTAGCCTGATCCTTTCGCCCAAGTACAAGGCGTTTTTAAAGTGCAAAGCTCCCGTCGAGTTCCTTGAGGGTACCACTCTCGCGGGAAAAACCACCGTCGGAGCCTTTAAGTTTATTTTGAAATGCGCCGAAAGCCCTAAAAAGCTTCATATCCTGTCGGGCTTGGATTTGGGTACAATCGAAAAAAACATAATAAACAAGGATTTGGGAATCGTCGATAATTTCGGGATCCTCACCGAATATCACCCGAACGGCAAAAATCAAAATAACCTTCCGCACATTGTCCTGCACGCTCCGAGCGGCGACAAAATCATCTACGTTCTCGGCTACGACCACAAAAACCGATGGAAAAAAGCCCTCGGCGGTCAGTACGGCTGTCTTTATATTGACGAAATCAATATAGCCGATATGGAATACGTCCGCGAGGCTTCAATGCGCTGTGACTATCTGATAGCGACGCTCAATCCCGACGACCCGAGTCTCCCGATTTACAAGGAGTATATCAACTGCTCCCGACCGCTCCCCGAATGGGAGAGCGAAACGCCGCGGGAAATCCGCGATATGCTCACCTCGGAGCGTAAAGAGGGCTGGGTGCATTGGTTTTTCTCGTTCAAGCACAACCTCGGTCTTGCTCCCGAGAAGCTTGAGCAGGTAATCAAAAACGTGCCGAAGGGTACGAAGGTCTATAAAAATAAAATCCTCGGTCAGCGCGGCAGGACGACGGGACTCGTATTTCCGAATTTTGACCGAAGGCTACACGTCGTCACCGACGCTTTTTGTAAAAAATATCTTACAAAGGACAGAAAAGCCGAAAGGTTTATTATTTTTTCGTCGGGGCTCGACACCTCATACAGTCAGAAAAGCCCCGATACTATCTCAATGACCTTTCACGGGATCACCAACAAGGGCAAGTGTATTCAGCTCGACGAGCTTGTTTATAACAACCGCGATCTCCAAACCCCTCTCGCGCCGTCCGATATAGTTGTGAGATACATTGATTTTCTCGAGCGCAACCGTAAAAAATGGGGCTTTGCCCGAAACGTCTTTATCGACAACGCGGATCAGGCGACTATAACCGAATTTAAAAAATACAAGCGTAATCACGGTTGTATTTATACCTTTCAGGACTCTTGGAAGAAAACACAAATCATTGACAGGATAAAGCTTCAGCTCGGTTGGTTCGCCGAACTGAATTATTTTATAGCGGAGCACTGCGAGTACACGATCAAGGAGCTCGAAAACTACTCGTGGGAAGAGGGCGAGGACAACGTGCCCGAGGACAGAAACGACCACTGTATCAACTCGGCGCAGTATTCGTGGCTGCCGTATAAAACAAAGATAGGATGTGAGACTATTGCGAATCAGTAATTTTATGAGAAAGAAAATAAGACAGTTTCTGAGGATTGACGAGGCCGATAACGCTCGGCTTGTCATTTTGCAGAAGCTCAATTTTTATACAAACGCCGTCAAAAATAAGCTTTGGTACCGCGGCAACAGCGAGGAGCTGTCGCAGCTTTATTCTCAGCTTGATGTGTCGCCGACCGTGTTCTGGAAGGCGTCCTGCACAAAAGGGCTCGAAATCAGAAAGCTTCACGTCGGGCTCCCTAAGCTCATTGTGAACACGCTGCGGAATATCGTGTGTCACGACTTCAACGGCGTTGACATCAACAAGCCGGGAGCAGCCGATAAATGGAAGGAAATCGCCGATTTCAACAAGTTCGAAAAGCTATTGAAGCGGGCGGTCAAGGGGTTTCTGATTGTCGGCGACGGCGCGTTCAAGCTCACTTTCGACAGGGATATAAGCGAAAATCTCCCGATCATCGAGTACATTTCGGGCGAGAACATCGAGTTTGTTTATAAGCGCGGAAGAGTCAGCGAGGTCGTTTTTCTGACGGAGTATTCTCACGATCACAAAACCTATTTTTTCAAGGAGCGCTACGGCTTCGGATATATCAAATACGAGCTTTACGACAGCTCGGAAAAGCCCGTACAGGCTAACTCGATTCCGCAAACCTCGTGGGTGGACGGCGAGGGCGTGACCTTCGGCAAGGACTTAATGCTCGCCGTTCCCGTTATTTTCGGCGAAAGCGAGGAATACGACGGCAGGGGTGAAAGCATTTTCGAGGGCAAGGACGACTGCTTTGACGCGCTCGACGAATGTATCTCTCAGTGGCTCGACGCGCTCAGAGCGGGCAGGACAAAGGAGCACATCCCCGAGGATTTGCTCCCGCGTGATCCGAATACGGGAAGGGTGTTGTCGCCGAACCCGTTCGACAACAGATTTATCGCAATCGGTAACGACGTTTCCGAGGGCGGTCACAACAAGATTCAGACAGATCAGGCAAACATCCCTCACGACAGCTATCTCGCGACGTATGTCACGCTGCTCGATCTCTGTCTGCAAGGCGTTATGAGCCCGTCAACGCTCGGAATCGACACGAAAAAGCTTGATAACAGCGAGGCTCAGCGCGAAAAGGAAAAGACGACGCTGTACACCCGCGATAATATAATCGACCTTTTAAGCGAGGCCATTCCCGAGCTTGTCCGCGCGGCTGTGCTCGCTTACGTTTTCTGGAACGAAAAAGAAGCTTTTGAAGCCTTCGAGGTCAAGACGAAGTTCGGCGAATACGCGAACCCCTCGTTTGAAAGTCAGGTCGAGACCGTTTCAAAGGCTCGCGGCGGAGCTGCCATTCTGAGCATTGAGGCGGGCGTTGACGAGCTGTTCGGCTCGGACAAGGACAAGGATTGGAAGGCAGAGGAGGTCAAGCGCCTGAAAGAAGAGCAGGGTATTTTGGAAGTACCTGAGCCCGCAGTGAACGCGGATGGCTGATTATGACATCACAGCCGCGTTCGAGGCGATCGAAAACGAGCTCATTGACAGTATGATGAAAAACTTCTCCCGCCACCGCGCGGAGGAAACAGAGCTCGGCTATAATTGGAGCCAGTGGCAGGCGGAACAGCTCAGAGGTCTTGAGGAATACCGCAGGAAGAACAAAAAGCAATTCAGCGCTGAATTTTCCGAGCTTAACGGCAAAATATCCGAAATGATACGACTCGCTCACGCCGACGGCGAAGCCGCTCAGGAGGTTGAAATCCTCAAAGCGATACAAAACGGATTCAAAGCCCCGACAAAGCCCCGAAAATCGTCCGTAGCAAGGTTTTTCAAGGTCAACGACCGCAAGCTCGACTCTCTCATAAAAGCGACTGAAAACGATTTGCAAAGGGCTGAGTACGCCACTCTCAGACGCGCGAACGACCAATACCGTAAGGCGATTTTTAACGCTCAGGTTTACGCCAATACAGGCGCGGGAACCTACGAGAAAGCGGTCGATATGGCTGTCCGCGATATGCTCAGGGCAGGGCTCAACTCGATTGAGTATAAAAACGGCGCGAGGCACACGCTTTCCGACTACGCGGATATGGCTGTCAGAACCGCGAACAAGCGCGCCTACCTCTCGGGCGAGGGCAAAAAGCGAGCGGAGTGGGGAATAAGTACAGTTATAATCAACCGACGGCAGGGCGGATGTCCGCGCTGCGCCCGATTTATCGGTAAAATATACATCGACGACGTTTGGTCGGGCGGCAAAAAATCCGGCGGGAAATATCCGCTCTTATCCTCCGCGATTGACGCGGGGTTGTATCATCCGCGTTGTAAGGACAGTCACTCGACCTACTTTGAGGGAATCACCCGCGCCGAACCCCTGACCTCGGAGGAGATGGCACAACTCGAGGAAAATGAAAAGCTCGAGCAGCAAGAGGATTATTACAACCTTCAAGCCGAAAAAAACGGCAGAATTGCCGAATACAGCCTTGATAAAGAGGATAAGAAAACTTATTCTCAGCGTGCCGCCTCAGCGGAAAAGAAAGCGGATGAAATCAGAAATGAGAGAGAGAACGTCCAAGAATATGAAAAAGCCAAAACTATAAAAGACGCAGAAAAATTTGCTTTAAAGTATTCGCAAAGTGACACTGTAACTATTGATTCTCGTATGAAGTTGGAGATTGTAAATGGATTTAACAAAGCCGCTAATAAAGTGTATCAACGTTTTGGAAGACGAATAAAAATAAATGGAATTAAACCTGTAAAAACCGCTAATTCAAAATATGAACAAGCTTCATATAATCCTAAAAACGGTGTATTGAGTTTAAAAAACTCTTCGATTGAAACATACCGTAAAAATGCTGAAAAATACTTTGCGAACGGCTGGAATGCAAGCAAAGATCAATACGGAACGTTTTATCACGAAATTGGTCACGCTGTTTGGGAGGATTTGACACGTGAAGCAAAAAACCAAATTTCAGCGATTTACCGCAGAGAGAAAAGAAATGCATATTTAAAGTGGATGGAAATGGGCGGAAGCAGTTCCGGGAAAAGTCAGGCGGATGTATTCCAAAAATCTTTGTCAAGATACGCGCATACTAGCACCGAAGAATTTTTCAGCGAGGCGTTTTCACAAATAATGTCAGGTCGTGCAAGACCAATTTCTCGTGAGGTAAACGCTATTTTAAATGAAAAATATAGGCTTGTGCGTTAGGGCGGTATTCTTATACCCAAATTCATTAATCAGACGTTTCACGATATTGTGGGGCGTCTTTATTTATGCCCGAAGGCGTTAAACTACGGGAGACACCGCGCAAAACTGATATGGGAGACACCCTATAACTGATACGGGAGACACCCGAAAAACTGAAAGGAAGGTTTTTATGTCAGAGCCTAACAACAATCAGAACAATCAAAACAATCAGAATCAGGGTCAGCAGAGTCAGCAGACCCAAACACCCGACTTCGATTACGATAAGCTTGCGAGTCTTATCTCAGGCAAGCAGTCCGTAGCCGAGGACACGGTGCTCAAAGCTTATTTCAGGGAGCAGGGGCTTTCATCCGACGAAATGAAGCAGGCTATTTCAGCCTTTAAGGAGAAAAAAGCCGCCAACACTCCCGACCTTTCAAAACTGCAAAGCGACCTCACAGCGGCAAACAGCGCGCGAATGGCGGCTGTGATCGAGCAGAAGGCGACCCTTGAGGCTGTCAGTCAGGGCGTGGACGTTACAAGCGTTCCCTACATCCTGAAAATGGCTGATTTCAACGGCGTAGCCGACGAGAAAGGCGAAATTGACTCGGAAAAGCTCACCGCCGCAATCAAGAAGGTGCTCGACGACGTTCCCGCTCTCAAGGGTGAGAGCAAAAAGAACTCAAACAACGGCTTCAACAAAATCGGCGGCGACGGCAAAAATCAAAACACGACCGATGACGAAGTGCTTCGCGGAATCTTCGGTTTAAAGTAAGAAAGGAAAGAATTTATGCCTCTTAATTATGTATCAAAATTCGAGAATGTTCTTAGCGAGCTTTACGGCCACAGCCTCAAGAGCGACGACCTGTTCCACTCGAACGAGGACATTCAGATCATCAACACAAAAGACCTCAGACTCCCTAACCTTACAGTCAGCGGATATAAGGACCATACCCGCAACAGCGGCTTCAACACAGGCTCGTACGAGAACGATTTTCAGACCGTTTCCCTCGACCACGACCGCGACATCGAGTTCGGTATCGACCCTATGGATGTAGACGAGACCAACCTCATTGTCACCGTCGCGAATATTCAGAAGCGTTTTGAGACAATGCAGGCGATCCCGGAGCTCGACTGTTACACCTTCAGCAAGCTCTACACCGAGGCGGTCCGTGTGAGCGCTCATATCAGTACGACCGCTCTGACTACCGCGAATATCCTCGATCAGCTTGACGACGATATGGCCGCGTTTTCGGAGGACGGCGTTCCGCTTGAGAGATGTATTCTTTACTGCACACCCACCGTTAAAAAGCTTCTCAAAAACGCGCAGGGGATTCAGAGGACTCTCAACGTTTCAAGCGGCAACGGTATCGACAGACGCGTCTACACCCTCGACGACATCAAGAAGATTCAGGAGGTCCCGAGCGACAGGCTCTTGACCGCATACGACTTCACGGACGGTTATTCCGCCGCCGCGTCGGGCAAGCAAATTAATTACATCCTTGTCGATCCCGAGGCGCAGGTTTCAAGAGTAAAGTACTCTTACATTCAGCTCTTTGAGCCCGGCTCCGACAGCCGTACGGCAGACCGTTATATGTATCAGAACCGCCGCTTCAACGGCACCTTCGGACTCGACGCGCTCCTCGCAAAGGGCGTTCGTTTTAACGTTGCGTCGTAAGGAGGCGCTTTTATGAGAGCGGTAAAAGACAACCGTGAGTACACTCTCACTACCGACATTGAAAAAAGGCTGTATCAGAAGCGCGGTTTTGATATTTTCGACGACGAGGGAAAGCTTATCGCGTACGGAGCAGGCCGAACGGTTCCTCTCGAAGAGCATTTAAAGCTCAAAGAGGAGAACGAAAAGCTCAAAGAGGAGAACGAAAAGCTCAAAAAGGAAATCGCGAAGCTCAGGAAGGGCGCGGAAAAGTAAAGAGGGTGTTTTTATGTATGAGCCCTATGTTTCCGTATCGGAATACGAAGGAATAATCGACGACGGCTCGATTAAAAGGCGATTGATACAATCGAGCCGTCACATTGACTCACTGACGTTTAACAGGATCGTCGGCAGATTCGACGAGCTGACGGATTTTCAGAGAGAAATCATAAAAGAGGTGTGCTCAAGCCTGACTGACTGGGAATACGAGAACGAGGACTTTTTGAAATCGGTCATTGATTCTTATTCAATCAACGGCGTTTCGGTGAAGTACGGAGGAGTTAATTTCGACCTCATAAACGGCGTCGCGGTTCCGCCCGACTTGTACAACACCCTGAAACAGACGGGACTGTGCTGTAGGGTCTTGGGGGCGGGAATATGAAATATCCCGCGTTGGTGCCGAGAACCATTTGCAAAACTCCCGTTCGCGTGGTTATTTTCGGCGAGGGACTGAGCGAGGACGGCGAGCCCGTCAAGGCTTTTGAGGCTGATTTGCTTTGCAACTATCAGGACGGCGCGAAAACAACGCTTACCGACAGGGAAAAGGAAGTCAAAATCTCGGGGAGTGCTTTGTTCTTCGGCGATATTTGCGAAAGCTTGGCAACCTTTTCCGACGGCGAGGTCACTGTTTTCGGAGTTACGCGAAAAATCGCGAAAGGCTCAAAAGCCCGAAATCCCGACGGTACGGTAAACTACACGAGACTGGATTTGATTTAATGGCTTTTTATGTTAATTCAACGGTAAAGCTGAATATGCCGAAGCTTAACGCCTTGAGCAGTACGGCGGTTAAGGCTCTCGAGCAAACGACTGACGCCTTGCTCTCGGAGGTCAAGAACGCTCAGGTCGTACCGTTTGATACGGGCAATCTGCAAAACGAGAGTACTTTTCCCGATTATTCAAAGAGCGCTCAGGGCGTGACCTCACTCGTGTCGACCGCTCCGTATGCCCGAAGGCTCTACTATCATCCCGAATTCAATTTCTCTAAGCTTGAAAATAAAAACGCCCGTGGAAAATGGTTTGAGCCTTGGCTCGCCGGCGGTCCGCGTCAAAACTTCTGTCACGACGCTTTTATGGAATTTTACAGGAGGCTCAACGGCTTATGATCACACTCGCCGAAGTCCGCGATTGGCTTAAAACCTTCCAAATCGCCGAAAACTACTACATAGGCAAACTCGACAACAAAAAAGACAAAAGTATCGGAGTTTATTCCCTGAATCAAAAATCCCCGCCTGTAATCGCAATAGGCGGGCTTGACAGCACAACCTTCAATAGAAAGTCGGTGAGCGTTCTGATCCACTGGAACAAAAACGCCGACGAAACAGAAAAAGCCGCTTACAGCCTGTTTGAGCGGCTTTTGGAGCAAACACATTTTTACATCGGCGGCACGCTTGTTTTTTACCTCAAGCTCAACGTTTCCGAGCCCATAGACGCGGCAACGGATGAAAAGGGTGTGTACGAGCGTGTTATAGAATTTGATTTATATTACAAAAGGAGTGAAATAAATGCCTGAACCTTTAACAGGAGTATATCCCTGTTACGAAAACCAGTTTAAACTCGACAATAAAACTATCGCCAACTGCGAAGCCTTTTCTGTGTCCTTTGACAATGGCGTCGAGGAGTGGAACGCTATGGAAAAGGATGGCTGGAAGTCAAGGCTTATGACCGCGAAAAGCGTCACGATTTCGGTTACGGCAAAGCGTACGGTCGGCGACGCGGGCAACGACGCGGTTGCCGCGCTTGCATTTAAGAACGGAACCGACGCTCAGGGCGACTTTGATTGGACATTCCCCGACGGTACGGTCGTGTCCTTTGACGACGCGGTTATCAACGTCAAGGAGTGCGGAGCGGGCGAAAGCACGAAAGTCGCGCCCCTTGTATTCGACGTACTTTCAAACGGCAAGCCTACGGTTACTCCCGCGTCTTAAATTGTTCGGGCGGGCTCTTGCTCGCCCGCTGTTTCTTAAAAGGAGAAAATTATGTCAAAGATAATCGATATTACAGATAAATTAAATTTTGAGGAGAAGCCGAAGCTCATTATCAAGGGCGAGGAAATTACGGTCAACGACAGCGCGAAGGGAATACTGGAGATTTTTCCTTTGCTTAAAAACGATGTAACTCCCGGGGAAATCAAAAAGATTTGCGAAACGCTCTTTTCTCCCGAGGACATCGAAAAGCTCTCAAAGCTTAAGCTCAATTTTGTGGATTTCACAACGGTTATATACAGCGCGATCGGGCTTGTCACGGGAAGCGACGAGGACGACGAGGGGGAAGAGGAGACCCCGGCTATGACCTTGTCGACGACTTCGGACTCATAGTCTCGTCGTTTCGGTCTGAGTACGGGGTCAAGGTTTACTCAAGGGAGTTTCGGGATATGACTTGGGACGAGTTTTCGGACCTGCTTTCGGGTCTTTCCCCCGATTCTCCGCTCGGAAGAATAGTTCAGATCCGTCTTGAAACGGACAAAGAAGTCATAAAGTACTTTACCCCTTCACAGCTCAAAATCAACGCAGAATGGCGAAACAGACGCGCAAAAGCGGTATCGCCCGAAAGCCTTAATGACGTTCTGGAGGGCTTCAAGCGGGCTTTTCTGAGTATGACATAAAAGGCGGTGAAAAATGGATAACTCGGTAGGAAGTATCGCTCTTAATCTTGTTTTGAGCAGTGCTTCCTTCAATAAACAATTAAACACTGTACAATCAAAAGCAAATACAGCTTCAAACAAAATATCTTCGTCCTTCAAAAAGATAGGAGTAGCCGTCGGAGCGGCTTTTTCAATCAAAGTATTGGCGAAATTCGGCAAGCAGTGCATTAATCTGGGCTCCGACCTCTCTGAGGTTCAGAACGTCGTCGATGTCACCTACGGCAAAATGACGGACAAGGTCGACAAGTTCTCAAAAAAGGCAAAAGGACAATTCGGCTTGTCCGAGACTATGTCTAAAAAATACATAGGCTTGTACGGCTCTATGGCCGAGGCGTTCGGCTTTTCAGAAAAAGAGTCTTATAAAATGGCAAAAGGACTCACGGGTCTCGCGGGCGACGTCGCCTCATTCTTCAACATCGACCAGAATTCAGCGTATACAAAGCTGAAATCGGTCTTTTCGGGTGAGACGGAGACGCTCAAGGATTTGGGAATCGTTATGACACAGAGCGCCCTCGACGCTTTCGCTCTCGCCAACGGCTACGGAAAAGTGACGAAGAATATGACCGAAGCCGAAAAGGTCTCGCTTAGGTACGCCTTTGTTCAGAAGCAGCTCGCAAACGCTAACGGCGATTTTGCCCGAACCGCTGACAGCTGGGCGAACCAAACGAGAGTTTTTAAACTAAACATTGACAGCCTGAAAGCGAGTCTCGGTCAGTCGTTTATTTATGTGTTGAAGCCTCTTGTAAAAATGATGAACGACTTTGTCGGCTCTCTGAGCTCGGCTTCCGAAAAGCTCAGCGGCTTTCTGAGCGGTGTTTTCGGCAAGGACTCCGCAGCGGGGAAGGTCTCGCAGGAGCTCGGGAGCGCTTCCTCGGAGGCTTCTTCGTTGTCAACATCATCTGACAAAGCCGCTAAATCTCTGACCAAGAGTCAGAAGGCTGCAAAGCAGCTCAAGGAAAACCTCGCGGGCTTTGACAAGCTCAACGTTTTAAACCAAGAGGATTCATCGTCGGCGGGGAGCAAAGCGCCCAAGTCGGGCTCGGCTTCAAAGGCTCCCGCGCTGAGTCTGCCCGTTAAGGTCAAGAAAAAATCGGTCGACGCTCTCACCAAGCAGCTCAGAAAATACCTCAAACAGGGTAATTTTGAGAAGGTCGGCGAGCTCTTTGCCGAAAAGCTCAGCTCGGGAATGCAAAAAATCAAATGGGGAAAGGTCAAGGCGGGAGCAAAAGCCTTTGCTCATAAGACAGGAAGCTTTATCAACGGCTTTTTCAAGGGCTTTGACTGGAATACCCTCGGAGCTCACGTCGGCGAAGGGATCAACACAGCGTTTTTGACGGTCGGCACATTCTTCAAAACCGTAAAATGGGGGCTTATCGGCGATAGTATTGCAAAAAAGTTCAGCTCAATGTTTTCGGCAATCGACTCAAAAAACGTCGGTGAAACGCTCGCCGCGATCATAAACGCGCCCATTGAATACGCCGAGAAGTTCAATTATAAATTCGATTGGACAAATTTCGGTAAAAAGGTCGAAACAGGCTTCACGGCTTTTGTAAGAAAAATCAACCTTGAATCAGCGGCAAACGCTCTGTCACTGAAGCTCAAGGGTATCGCGAGCTCTTCGCAGGAAATCTTCACATCTCCCTCGTGGTCGCTTCTCGGCGAAAAGGTCAGAAACGCCCTTGCAGGTTTTTTTGACACAAATCCTCTGAACAGCGTCGGGAACACAGTCAGAAAAGCCCTCGGAGCTTTGTTTGATTTTGCCGTTGAACTGTTTTCAAACAAGAACGGCTCTGACATCGCGACATCTCTCGGAAAAGCCTTCGGGCAGGCTGTAAGCGCCTTTTTCAAGGATGTGAATTGGTGGGGAAAGGTCGGTAAATTAATAACCGCGATCACCACAGGTATTGCAAGGTTTTTACGCGCCGCAATAAAAAACATTAATGTAAAAGACATTGAAAATGCTATCGTTACATTAATAAAAAGTATTGATTGGCTTTATATCGGCGCTGAAATCGTCTCTTTGCTTTTTACGGGGCTTATAAAAGCCATCAAGCTGATTCTCCCGCAGGGAACGTCTAAAATTCTTGAGGAAACGGGAATCGAAAAGAAGCTGATTGACGCTGTGACTCCCGAAGCGGATTTAATTGCCGAGCATTCGGGGGAGAGAAAAGCAAAGGTAAAAAAATACAAAAAGAAAAACACCGAAAAAAATCAGAACAAGATTGACTATACGTTTTTCAAAATGGGAATCAATCCTGATTCATTTCAGACCACAAAGAAGAAAGCGGGTCCTTCGATTCCGAAATTTGCGAGCGGCGGTCTCATTAAAGCCCCGACCCTCGCGCTTGTCGGTGATAATAAGAACGCCCGAAACGATCCCGAGGTTGTTTCGCCGCTGTCAAAGCTTAAAGAGATGATAAACGACGGCGCTCAGAGCTCAGACTCTCAGCTTGTTTCGGTAATGCTCCAAATGCTGAGAATGCTTGAGAAAATTTACGACAAGACTGACACAATCAGCAAGAGCGATTCCGCCGACACGGTCGTAAAAATCGGTGAGGACGTTGTTTTTGAAGCCTGCCGCAACGAAAACAACAGATACAAGAAGCGTCACGGCGCTTCGGGCTTTGCGTAAAGGGGGTAGAATATGGCAGTATTTAACGGAGTTTTGCTTTATGTCAGGCACCGCTCAAACGGTACTTACACAGCGTTTCCGAATTCTTTTATTCAAATGAATACCTTCAATTCTACCCCGAATCAGCGCCTTGAGCTCAAAGCGGTGAGGAGCAACACAGCCTACCTCAACCGCACAACGGCGCCGCAGACAAAAACATCATTGAGCTTTCAGACGCACCCGCTGCACCTGAACGATATGCGGACTGTGAGGAGCATTTTTGACAACGGCTTTATAAACAAGCTTCAGCGCAAGCTTGTTATAAAATACTGGAACAGCGAAACTCTTTCGTATAAAACCGCCACTGTCTATATGCCCGATACTCAGTACCCGATTATCGACACTACGAGCGACGATATCCTTTACGGCTCAACGACGTTTGAATTTATCGAGTATTAAGGCGGTGATTATATGATAAACCTTTCAAGCTCAGTCAAAGAAAAGATAGTCAATAACCACGTCGAGAACATCCTGACTCTTCAACTCATAGATGTAGTGAACGGCACGGAAACAGTCGTCGACACGATCACCGAGGAGAACATCGTCAGCGAAAGTATGACCCTCAAGCAGTCGATTTGTGACGGCGACGCTTTCAAATACGGCGGCTGTATCGCGAGTGAGTTTGACATTCAGCTTTTGAATACAGAGTCAAAGCAGTTTGAGCAGGGCTCCTTGACGGGCAAATATCTGAGAGCTGTTTTGACGCAGACCTATTCAAACGGCTGGCTTTATCCCTCACAAAGCTTGTACCCGTCGCCGAACCTTTACCCGGGCGAACAACTCGACAGCGTGAGTATAGTTCTGTTTTTCGGCAAAATCGATTCGGCAAAGAGGAGTGAAAGCGACAAAAACATCCGCGAAATAACGGCGTATGACCCGATTTCGTTCTTGTTCAAGAAAAATATCGCGGAGGTAGTAAAGGACTATCTCAGGGCTAATCAGCCGATTATACAATTGCTTGTCCCTCCGATCACTCATTTTACGGAGCGCATAACGGACGTTGTAACTAGCGACTGGAGCCTTTGTCATTTATATGGCGCGGCGCTCCATAATTATGAGTGGATGAAAAGCGGGGGACAGATTAATGCGGGCGGTTTTCTGCGAAATTGCTGTGAGCTTTGCTGCGGATTCGGCTATTACCGCCCGTCAGAGGACAAAATCAGATTAATACATTATAACAGCGGATTTCTCGGCGAGGAAACCTACGAAAAATATGAGAGTCTGTTTGTTGAGGAGTCAAAGCTAAAGCCCTTTGTCGGGGTTTTGTTCCCATACGGCGGTAAAAAAATCTCTAATCAAACCGTAATTGAGACAAACAAGGAATCAAAAAACGCTTATTACGACTGCGCGAACAATCAGGTGTTTGAATTAAAAACCGACACCGCCGCTCACTCGGAGCTTACGCAGGCGATTTTGAAGTTTCACTATTATGATCTGACCGACAATTTCTTAGCGTGGGACTATTCCGCGGACTCTCAGGCGGACAATTTCAAAATAATCGAGAGCTTTGCGACTGATTTCGACGACTCGGATGAACACCGAATCGCTCACGACACGGACTTCACCCCCTGCCGACTCACAGTTGAGGGCAGGCCGTGGGTCGAGCCCGGCGATACAATCAAGGTCAAAATCCCGAAAACAAACATCTACGGCAATTATCTCGACTCAAACGGGAACGTGGTCGAGACCTACGCCGAAGCTCAGAAAGAAATATTTAAAACCCGAGTGTTCAACCGTACTCTCACGGGTATCAAGGCACTCACAGACAACATCGAACTGAAAGGAGAGATATAATGGCGTACAGTACAATGACGTGGGAGGATTCCCCGAGCCAAAATACGCCGCTCGACGCTCAGAACCTCAATAACATTATGGAAGGAATTGACGAAGCTCACGGCGAAATCACCGCCGCCCGCGGCTCCTTTGCAACTCTCAGGCTCAGATTTGACAACGTCGATTTAAACATCTCTGATCTTGCGAATCAAATGCTCAACCTTACCGCGTATAAAATCGTCACAGGCAACGCATTCGACACGGTGACAGACATCAACAAACTGTACAAAACCTATTATCTGGGAGCGTACTGGATTTTCGGCTTTTTTGACGCCGAAAATCAGTGGCGGTTTGAGCCGTCCTCGGGTATCGAGCTTCGCCGGAAGGTCAACGACAACTGGCAAGCTTGGGAGACGCTCATTCTCCCGGGACAGTCGCAGGCGTTGCAGGACTTTTTGACTATATGGAACTCGACCGACTTTATCAGCGTTATCGACCTCGGTACCGTAGAAGCCGTCAACGATTTGAATAACCCCGCCTATTGTTCCGAAAGCACTGTTGTAAAGTTTATCCCGGGCGATACCGTCAAATTTACGCTTTTCGGTTTTGGCTCGAGCGTTGATGTGGTCTGCGAAATGACGTATAACAACGGCATTCAGACTCTGAAAGCTTATACTGCCAGTTCCCGGATAGTCCGAGTCAGGACAGTAAGTTCAATAGCCCCGACTTTCTCGGCGGGGGCGTGGGCGAACGCGTCAATCTCAGGCGCAGATATCAGTGGCGGCTCTATATCCTTTGCCAAATTCAATCAAGCTTTTCAGCAGCGAATTGAAAATCTTGAAACGGAAAAAGCCGATTATTCAAATATCAATGCAATTTTTGACTCAAGCGGCAAGTTGCTCAATGTTTCAGGGGATTCAACTTATCCAACCGCAAATTCCGACGCTGACTCAATTTTTATTGATAAAAATGTCTCAACAATCAATAAATCGGTCTTGCTGACAATGTTTCCAAATCTGACCACAATATATGTGGATAACTACGAAAATGATGTCACAATAACAGGAACAGGAACTTTTACTTTTGTGTTTAAGGGCAATTTTAATGCAGGACAGCTTTTATATCTCGGGATTTCAAAAGCAATTAACGATACAGACACAAGGCTCGCTACTCTTGAGAACACAGTAGGCACTTTAAACAGTGCAATAGCCTCACAGCTTAATTTGAACGAGGGAGCGTGATTATATGACCTTTAGTGAAAGAGTCAGTAAAATGATTGAAATAATCAAAAACTCTCGATTAGCATTAATTGCAAAAGGGGAAGCCGTTCCTTACGACGATGATATTCCTGATGTTATTGAGCAGATGACAGGCGGTGCAGATACCGACAACCTAAAAAATATGATAGCCAAATCAAGATTTTATTCATTAACAGTTCCTAACGGCACTTCAAGAGTTAGTAGTAATGCTTTTTATAACGACACTATGTTACAAAACATAGTAATTCCCAATAGTGTTGAAAGTATAGGATATTCGGCATTTTATCAGTGTACAAGCTTGAGTAGTGTTTCTATAGGAAGTGGATTGACAAGAATTTACGGAAGTGCTTTTTCAGGATGTACAATATTACATAGTATCAATCTCCCTAATACATTAACAGCAATTGAACAAAGAGCATTTGCCAACTGTGTATGGTTATCAGATTTAATTCTTCCCAATAGTTTAATAGAAATAGGTGTTTCAGCTTTTGACTATTGTATAAGAATAATGTCTATAACAATTCCCGGGAGTGTTAACACATTAGGATATGGAGCTTTTTCAACTTGTACTGGCTTAACAAACGTAAAAATAAAAAGTGGAGTTGCAACAATAGGAAATTATGTTTTTGATGGTTGTACAAGCCTAACAAGCGTAGACTTGACTGATATAACAGATAGTGCAAAAATTCCTTCACTATCAAACATTGCGGCATTTTCAAATAATGCTTCAAACAGAAAATTCATTGTTGCAAATGCTGAAATGTTAGCGGCATTTTCAGCGGCAACTAACTGGTCCTATTATGCAAATGATTTTGAGGTGGCACAATGATTGTAATAGAATTTTTCAAAACACGACCAGATGGAGTAAAGCTTTATAGAACGTATTCTGATGAAAACTTCTACATTGAACAGGAACAAACAGGAAACCGATATACAGAAGCTATAGACGTTGAGAACAGCGGCTTTACATACACTGAAACC
>JAFNSO010000093.1 GCA_017384945.1 Ruminococcus sp.
AATAAGGCGATGATTACCGTTTACGACGCTCCCGAGGAAACGACCGAGCTCGCGACCAAGGCGACGGACTCCTTCGACGCGACGCAAACAACAGCCTCGCAGACCTCTCCGAGCGAAACACAATCCGCCCCCAATGCGTACAAAACACTCTGCTACATCCCGACCGCCGAGCAGGAGTCAAGCGGCTGTAATTACAAGCTCACAATCAAGGACAAAGACGGCGTTTTCCATGAGTACGAGATGACCCCCTCTGCCGTAAAGAAGGACGGACTTACCGTGTACACAGCCGCGGTCCCCGCTGACGAGTATGAGCCCGAGTCGGTGGTTTATCAGGTTTATTCGGGCGAAACATGGCTCGGTCAGGTTACCAAGACCGTCTCGAGTCTTGACGAGTTGAACGGTGTCGCGGTCGGATTTGACGGAACCGAAACAAAGCTCTCCGAGCTGTCCACGGAGCCGACGGAGAAAAAGTCCACGGTGAAAAAGGCGAACCCGATCAAGGTTACCGCCAAGAAAAAGACCGTCAGCGCAAAGAAGCTCAAAAAGAAGGCTCAGAAGGTCAAGCCTCTCACAATCAAGAAAGCAAAGGGCAAGGTAACTTGTACTCTTAAAAGCGTTCCCAAAAAGCTCAAAAAGCTTACGAAAATTAATTCAAAAGGCGTTATCACAATCAAAAGGTGGAAAAAAGCCAAGAAGGGCACATACAAAATCAAAGTCAAAATTTCCGCCAAGGGGAACAAGAATTATAAGTCAAAGACAATCACTAAAACAGTGAAAATCAAAATCAAATAATCATTCAGCGGAGACGGGCAACCGTCTCCGCTTTTATACCGAATAACCAACAAAAATCGCCCGTGTCGCGTTTTCCGAAAGAGTAAGAAAACGTACTCGATAAAGGAAATAAATGCGACACGGGCGGTTCTTTGCGGTTTACAAAGCCTTGCTTTTGGTGTATTATTTAGTAAAATAAATCAGGATTTGGAGTGAAGTTATGAAAACCGCAATTGTTTATTATTCTGCCCATCACGGCAATACAAAAAAGCTGCTTGACGCGATTGCCGAAAGCAACGACGTAACACTAATTGATGTTACGAAATATAAAACCGCGGACATTTCTCAGTATGACAGGATTGGTTTTGCTTCGGGAATTTACTACGGTTCTTTTTCTAAGCAGCTTTTAGCTTTTGCGGAAGAAAATCTGCCAAAGGACAAGGCTGTGTTTTATATCGCTACCTACGGAACGAAAAGGCCGAGCTACTACAGAGCAATCAGTAAGATAGCTGAGTCAAAGGACTGTAAGGAAATAGACAGATACGGCTGCCTCGGTTTTGATACTTTCGGACCGTTCAAGCTTGTAGGCGGCATAGCCAAAGATCATCCGACAGAGGACGAGATAAACGGCGCGGTTCAATTTTACGAAAGCCTTAAATGATTTATAAGAAACGCATTACGTTGAAACGGGAGGTTGCGCTATGAAATTTGATTTTACAACTATTATGGATCGCAGAGGAAAGGACGCCCTTGCGGTTGACGCGATTGGCGCCTATGTAGGTTGGGCGACTGTTCCGACTAAACCTAAGGACGGTTTTTCGGTAATTCCAATGTGGGTTGCCGATATGAATTTCGCAACGGTGCCGACTATCCCGCAGGAGATTATCAAAAGAGCCGAGCATCCTGCATACGGTTATTATCTTCCGACGAATGAATATTACGATTCCATTATCCGTTGGCACAAGGAGCGTAACGGCGTAAGTGGTTTAACGAGGAAAAATATCGGTTATGAAAATGGCGTTCTCGGTTGTGTGAGTACGGCAATTCAGGCGTTTACCTCGCCCGGTGAAAAGATACTGTTGCATAGCCCGACATATATCGGCTTTACTCATGTCTTGGAAAACACAGGCAGAGTTGCAGAACTCAGTCCGCTTAAAAGGGACGAAAACGGTGTGTGGCGTATGGATTATGAGGATATGGACAGGCGGATACGAAAGAATAATATCCACCTTGTCATCCTTTGCAGTCCGCACAATCCCTGCGGCAGAGTATGGACGCGAGAAGAGCTCGAGCAGGCAATGGAGATTTTTAGGGAGAATCAGTGTATCGTTATATCTGATGAGATTTGGTCTGATATTTTGCTAAACGG